>NZ_CDRRGL010000002.1:0-61937 GCF_977041755.1 Slackia sp. | reverse complement strand
GCAACCCTCATTGTAGGTTTGGATGCTTGCGATAAGCGTGTCTGCGGGGATTCCGAAACTCGATTCGGCTTTAGATGCAACTTCTTCGAGGGTATCTGCGGTTACCACGAAGCCTCCATCGATCCACTTCTGAAGAACCTCTTCTTTTGGATTTACCTGTGTTGGAACGAAATGGCCGTCGAGCACGGGATAGAACACGTTGTCTTCAAGTTTGAGCACGTCGCGGGCGATGGCGCCACGGGTCTTGCCTTCGTCGGTAAAGCGCTTGCCGTTGGAGCCTACCATGACCTGCCCAACGACACGGGTGATACCTGCAACAGCGACACCCTGCGACATGAGGTCCGAAGTCGAATAGCACGGTTCGGACACGCAGTACTCCATATGGCGAACAGCCGCGCCGGCCTTTTGGGCCGCACGAATCGCTTCGCCGGTAAACGGACCGTAGGGCATGCCCAGTGAAGCGAAAGTCTCTCCAGCCGCAGCGGGCGTTTCCGGCAGTTCGTTCATGTGGCGAGGAATCATTACCTCGTCATTGGTCCAGGGGCCAGAGCAGATGATGACGGCCTTGCGCGCACGAATGCGCTTTTCCTTGCCGCCATCGAGACAGATGGCTCCGATGATGCGGCCTTCTTCATTCGCAACAAGGCTTTCAAGCGGGCAATTGTTGAGCAATGTTGCTTTTTCTTGAATGATAGGGATGAGCTTCGTTGTAAGCTCGCCAGCGGTTTTTGCGATGTATTTACCCTGTCCGTGTCGACCTTCGCAAATCTTCAGCGTTTCTTTGAATTCGCACCCATGGTCAATCATCCAGTCGATCGCGTCAGCCGCGCCGTCACACCAGATTTTGACCAGGGAGGGGTCGGCGGTTCCTTCGGAAACTTCCATGGCGTTTTCGAACATGAGCTCGGCGCTATCGGTCACGTCATCGAAATTCTGCGGAATTGCCAGCGAAGACGTTGGGGCGCAATACTGAACGGTCGCACTTGTCGCTCCACCGATGAGGTCGGCCTTCTCGACCATAACGACCTCAGCCCCTTCTTCAATCGCGGTTACTGCAGCGGCAACGCCTGCCGCGCCGGAGCCCACAACGACAATGTCAGTCTCGAGGTCCCATGCGTCGCCCTCAGCGCTCGCTCCTTTTTCGTTGGAACATCCAGGAAGCATGCTTGCTCCTATGATTCCTGCCGCCCCGATGCCTGCAGCCGTGAGAAACGAACGGCGAGATACGCCCGACTCGTTTACGATTGATGTACCCATAATTTCCCTCCTTGCTCACGCGGCTTATGCCGCTTGTTTTAAATTGTGTCTAATCAGGCATGATGCGTGTCGCACGAAAAGAATGAGTACGGAAAAGAAAGGATTGGGTGCGGTGGAAAGCAATGAAAAAGGGCCCGCTAAAGCGGACCCTTGAGGCAGCCGTAAGACTGCGTTGAATGTATTTGCCTTACTCGGCGATTTCCTTCTTTTTGTTGCCGAAAATCACGCGGGCGCCCTTAATAGCAAGTACCACCGCGAGCACGGCGAGCAGTACCGCGAGCACAAGCTGCAGGCCGTTGGCCAGCGTGAGTGCGCCGCCGGCGATGGCCAGGAACTTCGCCTGCATGGTAAGCACGAGCGAAGTCAGCGTCACGATGAGCATGAACACCATGGGAACATAGAACATCTTGTTGTTGCGGCCGGCATTGCCGAGCCATGCGCACACGGCCAGCAGGCCAAGCGCGGCGAGCAGCTGGTTGGCGGCGCCGAACAGCGGCCACACGAGCTGGTAGCCGGTGAGGCCGAGCGCAACGCCGAGCGTCACGGTGATGAGCGTTGCCACAACGGGGTTCGAGAAGAACTTGCGCCAGCCGGAAAGCTCTTCGCGGGTCTTGCCTGCGGGAATGAAGAGCTCCTGGAACATGTAACGGCCAAGGCGGGTCGCGGTGTCAAGCGAAGTCAGGCAGAACACCGAAACGGCCAGAATGAGCAGCGAGTATGCAATATCCTCAGCGCCGGAAAGGCCGGGGATGCAGCCGAGCATCTGAGAGAGGCCGCCTGCGAAAACCTGCGTGGGCGACGCGTAGGTGCCGTCCATATAGCCGTCGTACACGAACGCCACGGCGCACAGCGAAATAATGGCGACCAGGCACTCGAGCAGCATGCCGCCATAGGCGATGGGCTGTGCTTCGCTTTCATGGTCGAGCTGCTTGGACGTCGTGCCCGAAGCCACCAGGCTATGAAAGCCCGAAATCGCGCCACATGCGATGGTAATGAACAGCGCGGGGAACAAGAAGCCCGTGGTCGCGACTTTGCTGTCGCCCTTCACGGCGGTGAAACCGGTAAACGCCGGAATGTCCAGATTGGTGGCAGCGCCGGTAACGCCCGCGCCAATGATGCCCACCAGGGCGAGCGCGATCATGCCGTAGAGCAGGTAGCTCGAAAGGTAGTCACGCGGCTGCAGCAGAATCCACACCGGGGCGATTGAGGCGACCAGAATGTAGGCGCCTACGATCCACATCCAGGTGAAGTTGTTGAGCTCAAAAACCGGGAAGTTGTAGCCGATGGCAACCACGGCGACGATGACAACGATCGCCAGAGCGATGTTCACGGGGCCGGGAATGGAGCGGCCGCGAAGTGCTACGCCCCAAATGACGGCGGCGACGATGAACAGAACGGAAATCATGGCGGTGCGGCTGTTCGCGAGGTTCGTGCCCGTCATTTCCACAACGCCATCGGCGTTGGGAACTACGGCGAACGTGCCGGCAACGATGGACGCGAAGGCGGCGACGACCAAAATCAGCGTGAGGTACGCGAAGATGCAGAACAGTTTTTTCGCGGTGTCGTCGATGTTTTCCTGAATAACGCTCGCGAGCGTTTGGCCTTTATGGCGCAGCGATGCGAACAGGGCGCCGAAGTCATGCATAGCGCCGAAGAAAATACCGCCGATGAGCACCCACAAAAGCACCGGAACCCAGCCGAACACGGCTGCCTGAATGGGGCCGTTAATGGGGCCTGCGCCCGCGATGGACGAGAAATGGTGGCCTAAAACGACGTAAGGCTTGGCGGGAACGTAGTCGACGCCGTCTTCGAACTCGTGGGCAGGCGTTACGCGGTCGGCGTTAACGCCCCATTGCTTGGCAAGCCAACCGCCGTAGAAGATATAACCCACGACGAGGACAGCCGCGCCGATGAGCAGAACCAGCATGGCATTCATGTAAAACTCCTCTATATATAGCAACGTTGGGCGATAACGCCCAGGGTAGCCGCAGCGTCGTGGCAACCTGACGAGCGGCCTGCGCCATAGAGAGCTTGAAACGGCTAGTCGCGAAGCGTGTCGGTGGCATTCGCCTCAAGCGATTTGCGAATGCGCTTGGCAGCGCCGTTGCACACGACGCGAGAGCCTTGTGGCTTCGACAAATCGATGAGCGCGAGTCGCACGTCGCTCCATCCGCGAATCCCCCACATGAAATTCTTGCGGTGGCTCGTTTTGCGGAACAGGGTGCATGCTTCATCGCTCGCCGAATTGGCGATTACGACTAGCGTTCTAAACGAGGACATATGGTTTGGTTCGGGCTTCACGAGTTCGAGCGCCTCGTTCTTCATGAACTCGACGTAGGAACGCGCCGCCTCGACGTCGATGCGGTCGCGCACGTCGAACAACATGTACTCGTGCTCTTCGGCCTCCCACAGCTTCACGCGCTTCACGAGTACGTATTGCTCGCCGAAGGAATGGAACTGCGCGAGCGCACGGAAAGCACGGCCAGCAACGCTAACGTCTCGCGACACATCGAACCATGCCCCATGCGCGGCGAGCAAACGTTCAAGGACGAGTTCGCTTTTGGCGGTAATCTCGTTTCCGGGCTTCGGCCTGTGGGCCGCCTGCTCCTGCTCTTCCGTGTGCTTGTCGTACATGCGGTATGTTTCTCCTCGCCTCTCAATGGCTGGCGAAATTGTAACGAACGTGTTGCGTGCGGGTTACAGAAAGCCGCTTTAGTGGACTAAAGCGGCGGTAAGCGGCACGCTCGCGCGGCAAGCGGCGGTGAATTTATAAGCCCGGGCGATAAATCAGGTCGAATGGCATTAAAGCGTACGCGAACGGCGCCTGAGCCACTGGAGGCTCCAAGGTTATTCGAGCTCGCTTTCCACCATGTCGATAAGCTCCTACTGCGAATGCACGTCGAGCTTGGAATAGATATGCTTGATATGGCTTTTTACCGTGTTGCGTGAGATAACATAATGCTCCATGATGAAGCGTCCGTTGCGCCCTTTGGCAAGCATGACAAAAATCTCGCGCTCGCGAGGTGTAAGGCCATGTTGCTCCCCTACTTGTTCGCAGCACTCGTCGATCGACTTGATGGGGTCGTCTCCAAACGGCGTGCTGGGTTCTGTGGAACTGTTAGGCGCTTTAGAATCTAGGGAGTCATTGAGGCTGGATTCACCGTCGGTTTCGCTACTTGTGCCTGCGTTTAAGTCTGCACTCCGCTCTTCTTTGCTCACGCTCATTTGACTCTGTCGAATTTCTTTCGATGCATCCATTTTGCCGCATGCTCCGTCTCGACGCATTCGATGCCTGAAATGATATTCAAACAGGCGCATATGCTAAAAATGGCGGCACGATGGCCGCCATACATGCATCTATCTTATTGCTACTGTTCGTCAGAGCGCTCTGACGAACTACTTCGATTCAATCATGGGAATTTCGTCTTCGCACACTTCATCAAGATTGCCATCGTAGATATAGTGCTGAGTCTCGCGTGCGATAAGGCCGGAAAGCGCGAGCACCATGATGATGTTTGGAATGGCCATAAGCGCATTGCCAATGTCGGAAACGAGCCAGACGGCGTCGCCGATACCCACAGCGCCCAAAAAGCCGATGATAACGTAGAACACCTGGTAAGGAAGCTGGGCTTTCGCGCCGAATAGATAGGTCACGCAGCGGTTTCCGTAGTAGCTCCAGCCCAAAATGGTGGAGTACGCGAAGCTCACCATGCCGAGCACCAGAATTGGGGTGCCAATGTAAGGAATGGTTGCGAACGCCGCCGAAGCGAGCGCGGCGCCTTCCTTAATGCCGCCATTTTCGATGAGGCCGGGATTGGCAATGCCAACGGCAACGAGCACGATGCCCGTAACGGCACAAATCACGACGGTCGACCAGAACGTGCCCGTCATGGCGACGAGCGCCTGGCGTGCGGGGTTCTTCGTTGCAGCAGCAGCCGCAACGATAGGAGCCGAGCCCAAGCCCGATTCGTTCGAGAACAAGCCGCGCGCGCAGCCGAACTGCAAGGCAACCATGATGCCCGAACCCACTGCACCGCCGAATGCGGCCTTCGACGTGAACGCGCATTCGAAAATCATCGCGAGCGCGGGGCCGACGTATTGCCAGTTGATAGCGAGAATAACCATGCAGCCGCCGAAATATGCTACGGCCATGAACGGCACGAGCTTCTCGGCAACGCTCGAGATGGATTTCACGCCGCCAAAAATAACGAGCGCCACGGCGATGGCAATCACGAGCGCGATAGCCCAATCGGGAACGCCCGGAAAGCTCGACTCGATGATGCCGGTAATGGCAGCCGACTGCACTGCGGAGCCCGTGCCGATGGTGGCGATAACGGCGAAGGCGGCAAACGCAACCGCTCCAAGCTTGGCCCACCAGGGCACGCTGCCGTCGGAGCGCTTGAACGCACGCTCCCATGCGTACATCGCGCCACCGAGCATTTCGCCCTTGTGGTCTTTCACGCGGTATTTGACCGACGCGAATACCTCGCAGTATTTGGTGGCGATGCCGAATACGCCGGTGAGCCACATCCAGAAGACGGCACCCGGGCCGCCGGCGATAATGGCGGTCGCAACGCCGACGATGGATCCCGTGCCGATGGTGCCGGCGAGAGCCGTGACAAGCGCGCCAAATTGGCTTACGTCGCCTTCGGCGTCTTCGTCTTTAGCGAGGGACATTTTGATGGCTGTCGGCAGCTTGCGCTGGATAAACCCTGTACGAATGGTCAGGAAGATATGCGAGCCTAAGAGCAGGCAAATCATCGCCGGGCCCCATACAACAGCATCGATTTGAGTGAGAGCATTAATTATTGTATCCATGAGGCCATATGATACCACTCGCGCAATTTAATCTGGGCTTTACAAAGATGAACGACACCAAATCGAAAGAAAAATGATGCAGCGGTGAAGTGGTTGCTCGCGGAACGAACCAATCGCCCCTGCGAGCAATTGGCGGAAGCGATTGGTTCACGTGAGGTTGTAGACTCGTGTGAGGCGGGCGAGCGGGCTGCGATCGAGCAAAACATCGGGTTGGCGTGTGGCTTAGAACTGAAACTTTCGCTCGCTGCCGTCGATGTCGCAAACGCGGCACGTGCCGTTCTTCACGCTGAAAAACGCAAGACGGCCGTCGTTGGGCGAATCGTGGTGCTCGCCGATGCCTACCATGTGCTCGAAGCCCGCTTGACGAACTTCGTCGGGGCATATCTCGTCGTCGGCGAGCTCGGCTTCGCCTTCCACAACAATCCAGCACTCGCCGGGTTTCCACCCGGAAAGCTCGAACTTGGCATTCGCCTCAAGCTCGCGCCAAACGTCTTTGTCGCGTGACGTGGAAAACCACAGCTTGCCGTCGGCCTGCGCGGCGAACGAGAACGGGCGCACGCGAGGCTGCGTGGGGTCGGCCGCGTCGATGGTGGCCAAATACCATGCGGGAATGCCCGTGAGATACTGTACGATTTCGTCCATGCGTACTCCTTATATATATTTGTCTACACGCTGTGTCGTGCGGGCTCTGTGTATCGCCTCTTACGGCGAAGCCGTGCCGTGCGGGGTGCGGAAGCTTACAGTTCCACAGGCACCCACTCTTCGTGGTCGCAAATCCATGCTTGGAGCTCATCGGCGCTGAAGAATACGAGCGTCTCATCGTTTGGTCCGTCGTAGTGCTCGCCAAGGCCTTCGAGGTGTTGCCATCCAGCTTCGCGCATTTCGGGCGACGCCTCGTCGACCAACCCCGCCTTGCCGCGCAAAATGAGCCAGCCATGCCCCGGCCACCATGAGGTAGCTTCGAAGAGCTGGTTTTGCAGAAGCTCCTGCCACACGTCTTTCGTGGTGGCGGTTACGAACCACAGCTTGCCATCTTGGATTTGGGCGAACGAGAATGGACGCACGTGGGGCTGGCCGTCGACGCTCGTCGCCAAATACCAGGCGGGCACCGAGGTCATATATTGCAGAACCTTTTCGAGCCCTTCGGCGGGCATTTCGTTTTCAGACATGGCCTTTCCTTTCTAGAGCAGCACGTTCACGGCGACAACGCCGCACACGAGCACGGCGAACGCGGCAATGGCAAATGCGTCGAATTTCGAATAGCGCAGCGGGTGGAGCCTCGTGCGGCCCTCCTCGCCGTGGTAGCAGCGCGCATCCATGGCGGCCGACAGCGTTTCTGCATGGCGGAAGACGCTCGCGAACAGCGGAATCGTCACGCTTGAAAGCATGCGCAGGCCCTTCACGGGGCTGCCGTCGAGCGCAGCGCCTCGGCTGATTTGCGCGTGGTAGACGTTGGCGAGCTCGGTTGCGAATTGCGGCATGAAACGCAGGGCAATGCCCATGATCATGCCCAGCTCGTGCGCGGGCACGCCGAAGCGGGCGAAGGGATGCAGCATTTGCTCAACGGCCGCAGTAAGGTCGAGCGTCGTGGTCGTCATGGTGATGAGGCTCATGCCCATCATCATTAAAATGATACGGCAGCCGACGAACAGGCACGAATGCACGCTGCCGGTGCTGATTTCGATGATGCCCCACTTGAACAGCGTTTCGCCGCTTTGGTCGACGAAGAGGTTCAGCAGCGCGCAAATAAGCGCGATTGCCATGAGCGGCGCGAGCGAGCGCATGGCCTTGCCGAATGGGATGCGCGATACCACATAGAGGAATGCCACGAACACCGCGATCACGCCCAGGCCAGCAAACCCCTGTGCCATAAGCGCAACGATCAAGAACACGAATCCAAGCGTGAGCTTCGTGCGCGCGTCGCATTTGTGCAAGGGGCTATCCCCGGGGTAATAACTTCCGAAAGAGAACACTTCGTTCATCGCGCACCGCCTTCCGCGATGGAGGCGATTTCGGCAGCGAGCGAGTCGATTGAATAGAGCTCATCGGCGCTCAGCGGCGCGCCCGCATCGATGAGCGCATAGGCCATGCGCTGCGGTGCGGGAAGGCCCAGGCCGATCTCGTTGAGCTTGGCGGCGTGCATGAACACGTGCGCTGGCGTGCCCTGGCGCACGATTTCGCCTTCCTTGAGCACGACCACGCGGTCGCACATCGCGGCCAAGTCGTCCATGCTGTGCGACACCATGACGATCGTCGTGCCCTGTTTGTGCAGCTGGGCAATGAGCTCCAAGAATTCGCGGCGCGCCACAGGGTCGAGGCCCGCCACGGGCTCGTCGAGCACGAGCGCCTCGGGGTTCATGGCGAGCACGCCGGCGAAAGCGACGCGGCGCTGCTGGCCACCCGAAAGCTCAAAAGGGCTCATGTCGCGCAGGCTGTCGATGGAAAGGCCCACGCGGGAAAGCGACTCGCGAACGCGCGCTTCAACCTCATCGCCCGAAAGGCCAAGGTTGCGCGGGCCAAACGCGACATCGTCGAACACGGTGGTAGCGAACAGCTGGCGCTCGGGGTATTGAAATACGATGCCGATGCGCGCTTTCGCCGCCGCGGCGGCTTTTTTGTCGGCCAGGTCCTCGCCGCCCACGAGCACGCGCCCGCGGCTTGGCTGAAGCAGGCCATTCATATGCTGAAGAAGGGTCGATTTGCCCGATCCCGTGTGACCTGCGATGCCCAAGAATTCGCCGCGGCGCAGCTCGAACGAGATATCTTTGAGAGCCCACACTTCATTGGGGTCATTGCCCCAGGCCGCGCGTTCTTCGGGTTTCGAACCGAGCTTCTTGCGCTTGCGTTCTTTCTTCGATTTCGTATAGGTGAAGAAAACGTCCTCGAAGCGCAGCAACGCGTCTTCCGAAGGCGCGGGAGCAGTCGCATGGAAGGCGGGGTCGATATCTTTCGCATGGCCCGCTTCGCCAAGTTTGCCCACTTCAGAGAGCTTCGCGGCGATTTCTGCGACCATCTGCGTTTCATTCACGTGCGGCACAACGTGCATGCCCGCCTTTTGGAGCGCCAAGCCCAGCTGGCAGGAATACGGCACGTCCAGGTTGAGCGCCGCCAGCTCGTCGGCCTGCGTGAGCACCTCTTCGGGCGTGCCTTCGCACGCGATGCGACCTTCATTCATGACCACAACGCGATCGGCCGCCGCGGCTTCTTCCATGTAATGGGTGATCATGATAATGGTCATGCCTCGGTCGTTGAGCTCGCGGCATACGCGCATGAGGCCTTTGCGGCCGCGGGGGTCGAGCATCGAAGAGGCTTCGTCCAAAATGAGCGCGCGCGGCTCCATGGCGAGCACGCCGGCAATGGCGACGCGCTGCTTCTGGCCGCCTGAAAGCGCGTGGGTTTCGTGACGCTCGAAGCCAACGAGGCCCACTTCTTTAAGCGCTTGCTTTACGCGCTCGGCGATGTGTGCGCTTTCGACGCCGAGGTTTTCAGGACCGAATGCCACGTCGTCTTCCACGAGCGATGCGACGAGCTGGTCGTCGGGGTTCTGGAACACCATGCCTGCGGTGGAGCGAATGTCGTAGACGTATTCTTCGTCTTGCGTATCGTGGCCCGCAACGCGCACGCAGCCCTCGTCGGGCACGAGCAAGGCATTCATGTGCTTCGCGAGCGTCGATTTGCCGGAGCCGTTGCCGCCCAGGATACAGACGAATTCGCCGTCGGCGATATGCAAATCGATGCCTCGCAGCACGAAGCGCTCGCCATCGTAGGTGAATCGAACGTTGGAGCAATCGATCATAATCGGGTCCTTCATAAACACGTCTGGCCGCTGCACATGCAACGGCCAGCTTGGGGAGGAGGCGCGTTATTCGGAAACGCGGCCCTTAACTTGCTTCTTCTTCGGGGTGATAAGGTTCGAGACGGCCTTATACACAACGAGCGTGAGCACGGAGTTCAAAATAGTCTTCAAAAGGTTGAACGGAATAACCGCGGGAATCATGAGCGGCAAAATCACGTCGGCGGAACCGTACCAGAACCACACGCCAATGGTGAGGTTGGCCACGATGGAGCCGAGCGTTGCGAGCACGACGCCCAGAATCAAGCCGATAATCGCGCCTTTGTAGGTGTGCATCTTCTTGTACAGAATAGCAGCGGGCAAAATGAACAGCAGCGCCGCAACGAGGTTCATGAGCGCGCCAACCCAGTCGCCGGTGATGAGCGCGTGAATCACGATTGCGAGTGCACCAACTGCCGCGCCGGGGCCGGCGCCGTATGCGAAGCCGACGACCATTGCGGGAACGAACGACGGGTCATACGTCAGAAACGGTGCTGCCGGAAGCAGCGGAATTTGCACGAACATGAAAAGCGTGGCAATAGCGCACATAAGCGCCATGGTCACGAGTTGCTTCGTGTCCCACTTATTCGTGTTCTTGAATTGGATATGCGTAGACTGTTCGGACATAAGATCACCTGCCTCTTCCATCCGGACTTTAACCGTTGGTCTTGGACTCTCACCAAATCAGCCTTGCCAACGCGCCAGCACTGGAAGGGTCGCGGACTGCCGGTTCGCGAACGGCCCAGATGCCGAACGCCTGCGTGCCCTTTGCCCGCAGCCGGTTCACCGCCAGTGGGGAATTTCACCCCGCCCTGAAACAGCGACATGAATGTTAGCACTGCTGCCTTGCCTTGTGAACCACTTTATTTAACGAAAGCAAATGACAATGGATCGTGTCGAATTCCATAGGCTCGCCGTGTTGTTTTCCGGCGGGCTGATTGAACGCGAAATGCGGGCGGCCTTCCCGCGACGCCATTTTGCTCGCAAACGGCGGCGAAGGCTCTCGTGCGAAAAGAAGAACGCCGACGCATTCACGCCGGCGTTCTAGGCTCGAAACGTCAATTTACTTTGCGCGCTTCGCGTAAATGTACCAGTAGGCCATGCCGACAAGCACGCCGCCGACAATATTGCCGAGCGTGGCAGCGCTCAGGTTGAACAGAATGCCGCCCATCGTAATTGCGCCTTCGGCGCCAATGCCCATGGAGTTGAGCAAAAGGCCGGTGGGCAGGAAGAACATGTTGGCAACGCAGTGCTCGAAGCCGCAGGCGACGAAGGCGGAAATCGGGAGGATGATGCCGATAACCTTGTCGGTCACCGTGCGTGCCGCAAAGCCAATCCATACCGCCAGACACACTAAGATGTTGCACATAATGCCCTTCGCGA
This sequence comes from Slackia sp., assembly GCF_977041755.1. Classification (NCBI taxonomy): domain Bacteria; kingdom Bacillati; phylum Actinomycetota; class Coriobacteriia; order Eggerthellales; family Eggerthellaceae; genus Slackia; species Slackia sp. Next base: position 50,647 of record NZ_CDRRGL010000002.1, on the reverse strand, counting down.
ACAGCGTGAACCAATCGGGCGAAACCTTGCCGGCTGCAACACTGACCATCGCTTGGCCAACGGCGCCACCGTTCATGGCGTAGACCTGAGCGAAGTAGATCAGAGCAACGGCGACGAGCGCGCCGGCGAGGTTGCCGAACCACACAATGACCCAGTTCTTCAGCATGCCGGCCCAGTCGATTTTGCCCGATGCCTTCGCGCAGCACATAAGCGAGTTGCCCGTGAACAGCTCAGCGCCGCAGCACAGCACAAGCACGAGGCCGAGGCAGAAGCAAATGCCGCCAACCATGCGTTGCGCCGCGAACGGAATTGTTGGGTCGCCTAAGAATACGCAGAAATACATGCCGCCGAACGCGATGAACGCGCCCGCGAGCATCGCCGATACGAAGCATTTGCCCGTGGCCATTCCCGCTTTCGTTACGCCGATGCCTTCGGTTTTGGCCTCGGTTTCCGCAGGTGAAAGCGCATCGGGCTTCATTGCTGCGACGCATTTCCCATCGAGCGTGACGGAGTCTTTCGCTTCCATACCAACCTCCATCCATTTTGGGGTACCATACCCCATTTTTTACGAAGCCCTCGCGGGTGAAATTGCTTCCCGCTTTCAGCATTCCGTAAATTTTCTCAACCGCCTCGTGCACCGCAGGTGTCAGCGGGCTCATAAACTCGAGCTGCGCCAGTTGGATGCCGAGGAACACGACACTACCACAACAGCTTTTGAGCTCCTTGAGCAGAAAAGAAATTGGGAGTGAGTGGGTGGTAAAAAGCATGTTTGTGGCGACGTCGGCCTCGACCGTGACGGTCACCTGGTCTTTCGCCTGCCATTCAGAAGCATCGAGAACACGAATTCGAGATGCGCGACTGAAACTCCGCAAATCGCTTCTGGTAAGGTCGTTTTTTTCTGCATTGAAAGCAAGTAAGGCTCGCTGGCGCTTTGGCCTGCGAGCCTTACTTATATATGCTTGAGCTCTATGGGGAGGGAGGTATGCTCAAGCCGCGTAGTTGGAGTGCGTTAGGCTTCCAGGAATTTCCCGACCGCCTTGCCGCATTCGCGACCAAGGGTAATCGCCATGCCGAGGCTGCAGCCCGGAATCGGTGTGATATATTCAGCGCCGAAGCGACGGCCGCAGTCGTTGCCGGAAACGTAGAGGCCCGGAATCGGTTCAAAATTTTTGTCGAGCGCATTCTGGTCTCCGTCGGTGATAATGCCGCCGCAGGTGACCATCGTTTCGCCGAGCTCAGGTTCAAATTTGCAGGCATAATACGGTGCCTTGTTCACAGGGAACAAAACCGATGCGTCGCGTCCGAATTGCTGGTCGGCGCCCGCTTCGCAGTATGCATTGTATTGCTCGACCTGCTCGAGGAATGCCTTGGCGTCCTCCCCTTCCAGGCCCATTTGGCTGGCAAGGCCTTCAAGGGTGTCATCTGCGATATACTCAACGGAAACCATGGGTCCGCCCTGAGGGCCGTTGTCTTTCTTTTCTTCTTCGGTATAGGTGCCCTTGAATTTGCCGTATGCTTTATCGAGCGATGCTCGAAGATCGGCGATATTTTGCTCACTTGCGGTAAAGCCTGCGTGCTGCGGAATCGTGTACTGGCGGTATTCGGTGAAGTTGTCGTCGACCACGGCCCATTTTGCCTTGCGGCTGCGGAATACGGTAGACAGTCCGCGCTGCTCGGCGGTCGCGTAATACTCATTGCAGAAACGCTTGCCGTGTTCGTCGATCCACATAGCCTGGGGCAGGCAGTTCATCTTGCCGGGCACCGAGAGGCCGCGGAAGTTCATGCCGGGGATCGGCGTGGTCTCGAGGTGGGCACCGGCCCAGTATGCCATTTGTACGCCACGGCCGTCATTCGCCGACATTGACTTGAGCTCTTCGTCTCCAACGAGATTGCCCTGAACGTCATAGATGAGGTCTTTCATCATTTCAGGATTGCCGCCGAAGCCGCCGCACGCGATAACCACGGCTTTGCAGTTAAACTTGATGTTGCCGTCGGAATTCGTCGCAACAAGGCCGGCAACCTTACCGTTTTCCATGACGACATACTGCGCCTCGGTCGCGAAGTAGAATTCTGCGCCGTGCTCTTTGGCTAAATCGCGGTTGTAACCATGAATCTTCGTCTGATTGCAATCGGGGCTGTAGAAGCTGCAGACACTCGGCCAGAATTTGATGACGCCCATGTGATCCATCTGATGCTCCGTTTGCGGGAAAAACGAAGTGGACATGGCCGCCTTGTCTTCGTCGGTCAAAGCCGAGAGATACCAATTCGAGTTTTCTTCCGAGTGCTGGGCGAACTTCATGACGAGTTCTTGGTTCACCGAATTGCCTGTAATCGTCATCCAGTTTTGGAAGAATTCAACAGGATCGATGTGGGGCACGCCGCGCTCCTGCAGAACTTGGGCATTCAATGCGGCGAATTCGTTACCCACAGGGGCAAATGAGTCTTCGGGCTGCTTCTCGACAAGCACGACCTTTTTGCCTTCTTCAGCAAGCTCTCGGCACGCGGTAATGCCCGCAAAGCCATGGCCGCATACGACCACGTCGCAGTCGATGGTTTGGGCGAAATCGGTGATTTCCGCAGGAGCGGTGCGCCAGGTGGCTTCGCTTGCGGATGGTGCAGCCGAATCGTTGGTTTTCGTTTTGGTGTTCGATGCGGGCGCGCATCCTGCCAATGCGGCTCCTGCTGCGGCCGTTGCTCCTACGAGCCCCATGCCCTTCAAGAAATTACGGCGCGAAAAATCGGTATTCATAATCTCCCCTATCTCCCTTATTCCTTCCTTGAAACCTATCGCTGTGGTTCCCATTGGTATGTGGGCGTGCCCCAGCGAGCGCGTGTTCCCTGTTTCACGCTGGAACCAGTATTGGCCACGCTTGAGGCATCGAGGAATCGTGGGAGTTGGGTAATTTGTCATAATCCCAGGTGGTAGGCCATCATGGGAATTAGGTATTTACTCATATTGGCGCTTCGATACAATAATTGCGGGAGGGGATCATATGAATTCACAAAGCGTACGCGCGTCGCTGCGCCTATCGGGGCTTGTTGCTTTTTTCGCAACGATGCCTATTTACTCGCCGAATATCGTGCCGCTTTTTTCGGCTCTTGCCGATAGCGATCTTACGGGGGCATTTGTATGGCCCTTTATGATCGCTGTTGCTGTTGTTTCCCTTGTTCTCTCGATTTTGCCCCATAGTGTGCTGAAAGGGACGTTTGCTTCGCATGCACCAGCATGCGTCGTTGTCGCGTACCCTTTAGTTACAGCGCTTTTCTACTTGATAATGTTGGGCTTTTTGCCGTCTTCGATGGTTGTCGCACGATTGCTGGGAGCGATTTCAGGCGTGCTGTTCGTGCCATGCTCTATCGTTCTCGCGCGCGCTCTTTCGCCCTGCCCTCTCGAGAGCGCTCTTGTAACGGTGTCCATCGCTGCGGGCTCTTCTGCCCTATTGAATTGGTTCTCGACGTATCTCTCTGCCATTCCCCTTGCGGTGCTGTATATCTTGCTCTTAGGGACGATAGCGGTTTTGTATTTTACTGAACCCAGCAAATGTTCATGCGATATTTCGTTCCCTGCAGAATCATGCGAATCGTTTCTTGAAATCGTGATCCGATTTGCATCGGTTATGGCTCCTGCTCTCATCGGCCTATCCATGTTCGCGTTTTTTATGGGCGTCTCGCGTCCGAATATTACGGAGAACACAAGCGCCGATGTTGTGGGAATGTTGCTTGCTGCTGTAACGCTGGCTCCTTTATGCCTCTTTGCGCGGCGATTCCATCACCCTTTGCAAACTTTTTTCCACCAAATGTTGCTGCCATTGCTTGCTGTTATGATTCTGGCCGCATTCGCAGTATTCGAACCGTTGGCGGGCTGCGTTGTGTGTGCTCTTTTGTCGATTGGCATGTATTATTTCTTCGGCGTTGCGGCCCTGTTTGCCGTCGCCTTCGCGATTGCGGGTTCGAGCGCTCGCGAGTTCTCTCCCACATTGGTCCTTTCGGTGGTCATGGGGTGTTTCTCTCTGTCAACTATGGCCGGAATCGCGTTCGGTGGGCACTTGCACCTGCCTGAGAGCCAGGTGGTTTTCATGCCTGTTGTCGTGGTCGCGATTTATTGCGTATTCCTTGTTGCCTATTCTATCGTGGGGTTTTGGCGCAATACGTCCTCCTGCTCGGATTCTGAAGAAGATACGGTCGATTCGGTTGAGCCGACATCTATTGCCGCGCGCTGTGAAAGCTTGTCGGAAGAATTCGCTCTCTCGCCGCGGGAGAGCGAAATTCTCGGCTTTTTAGCACGTGGCCATGCGGCAAGCTTCATCGCCAAAACGCTCATTATTTCTGAGAGCACGGTTTATACACATACGCGCAACATCTATCAGAAAATGGGGATTGGTTCGCGAGAAGAGCTTCTCTGTCTTATCGAACGCGACGAATAGCCTGTTCAGGTAGTTTTTCATAGAGCGCGTGGAGTTGAGGCTTTCTTTGATTGAACGATTGGTTGCATGGTTTTCGTACGCTCTGCAAACATCGTTTCACCACATTTGCCAGAACTGAACATGACCCCTTTGATGTTCATGCCAAACTCCAGCACAATAGGAACCCATAAAGAGAGGTCTCAAGGCGTCGGCCTTGCATCTGGAAGGAAGCTCCTATGCTGAAAGTTTCGAAAACCGCGCTGCTCTTCATCGCCGGTATCGTTTGGCTCGCGGCAGGCGTGAATATCGCTCGACTCGGCATTCTTTCGTTCGGCCAAATGAGCCAGGGCGTGTGGTGGCTGCTCATCATCGGCGCAATCGCTGTGTTCACCGTGTTTCATATCAAGATTTTCTCGAAGATGGTCGGAAAGCACGCGAACCGCATCGCCGGCTACGTTGAGGATAAAATCGCCTTCTGGCGCTTCTTCGATGCCTCCGGCTATATCATGATGGTCATCATGATGACGGGCGGCATGAGTCTTCGTGCTTTCGGCCTGGTTCCGAATTGGTTCATTGCCTTCTTTTACACCGGCCTCGGCATTGCCTTGGCGCTTTCGGGCATGAGCTTCCTGGGTCGTTTCGCTCGCCGTGGCAACCTGCCCGTTCCTTGCACCGCGCTTTTCCGCTCCTTCTCTCGCGAGTAGCATTCGATCCAAAACCTGCTAAATGCTCGTAGTATTTAGCAGGTCGCGATAAGCGAGCTCGTCACAAGGATTCTCCTCGTTAGTCCTCCCCTGCTTCCTGTGCTCATGATTGGCTTCGGAAGCGGGGGTTTCTTTTGCCTGTAAACCTGCTTAATGTTCGTAGCATTTAACAGGTTCCAAGCTTTTTCGTCTAACATAAAAGGCCCCGACGTATGCCGGGGCCTTGCTGCGGGCTTAAAGCTTTTTACGCCTCGATAGCTTCCGCGTCGTCTCCGTCGTATTCGCGATGGTCGGAAATCAGGAAGATGAAGACCAACGAGCTGATGAGCAGCATGAAGGGGTAGAACAAGCACGGAATAATCTGGAATGCCGTTATTGCATAGCCTGCGCTTGCGGTCGTTGCAATGGCAATGAGCATTTGGGCGCCATAGGGGATGATGCCCTGGAAAACGCACGAGAACGTATCGAGGATAGATGCGGTCTTGCGACGCGAGATGTTGTAGGTTTTTGCCATGTCCGCCGCGATGGGATTCGCCATAACAATTGCCACGGTGTTGTTCGCGGTTGCGATATCCATGCATCCAACTAAGATGCCCATGCCGAGTTGGCCGCCTTTGCGGTTCTTGAACGTGTTCTTGATGGCGTTGAGCAGCCATACGAAGCCACCATATTCGCGAATGAGCGCGCAGATGGCGGAGACCAGAATGGCGACCATCGTGGTCTCGAACATACCTGCGGCGCCAGTGCCCATGCTCGTAAGCAAATCGGTTGCGGCGGTGGCTCCCGTTGCAACCATGATAATGGCGCCGGAAAGAATGCCCAGAAGCAAAACAATGAAGACGTTGATGCCAATAATGCCGCCCGCCAAAACAATCAAGTACGGGATGAGCTCGATAAGCTCGTATTCATGAATCACCGCGCCTGTGATGTTCGCGTTGAACGACAGCACCAAAATAATCGCGAGCGACGCCAGCGCGGCAGGCAGCGCAATCTTAAAGTTCTCGCGGAACTTGTCCTTCATTGCGCATCCTTGACCCTGGCACGCCGCGATTGTCGTGTCCGAGATGAAGGACAGGTTGTCGCCGAACATCGCGCCACCCATGACCGACGCTACGCAGAGCGGCAGGTCGAAACCGGAGGCTGCGGACACGGCAACAGAAATGGGCGTAATGAGCGTGATAGTTCCCACCGAGGTTCCCATGGCGAGCGAAACGAAGCAGCTCACGACGAACAGGACGGCCACCGCAAACTCAGGCGGAATGAATGAGAGCATGAGGTATGCGACGCTTTCGGCGCTGTTGCGGCCTACGGTGCCTACGAATATGCCGGCCGCCATGAAGATGAGAATCATGGTGACGATCGTCTTATCGCCAATGCCGCGGCCCATGATGGCCAGCTTGTCATCGAAGCTGAGTTTGCGATTCTGGAAACATGCCACCAGAAGCGCCACAAGGAAGATTACGACGATGGGAATGCTGTAAAAGCCCATCTCAATCTTCAGGACGTACTCGAAGAGAATTCCCAGGCCCAGGTAAAGCACAAGGAATACCCCGATCGGAGCGAGCGCCCGAAGGTTACCTTTTTCCATTTTGATTATTCCTCTCTGTTTGCATAGCCTTTCTATTGTAGCGAGGAATGCGAACGTTCCAGGTGACAACGACGGTTATTGCTCATCAAATTGGATGTTTGGCTTCGATATCGTGTTGTGCGAGCTTTTATGCCAGGTTTTGAGCGCAGTTGCTCCTCCGCAGGTCAATTGATTGTTGTAGGCTCCCGTTCTGCAAACACGGCCCGCACATTGCTCGATGCCAAAAGGAATGGCTCTTTCTGATAGTTGGCTTTGAGGCAGTGCCCTATCATGGGACATGCTTTATGTATTTACGGTTTCCAGCCACCATTCGCCCTGGCTCGTTTTTATAAGCGCTATTCGATGCTTTGGTGGTTGCAACAAAACGTTATCGATTCGACAGGCGGTGTGTTGTGGGTAATTCGGTCTCTTCTTTCGCTCCGCTTGATGAAGAGGTTGTTGCGCAATGGCTCGATTCTTTCGACCTTTCATCTTCGACCAAGAATACGTATAAACGGGCATTTAAATCGTTCTGCGCTTTCGTCAGTGACACCTCCCTTGATTTCGATACCCTTACGAAGCGCGACATTGTTTCGTTTCGCGAATACCTTGCTGTTGATAAAAGCTTGAAACCAACGACCGTTTCTAATTATCTTGGTGCCGTAAGATCGTTCTTCTCTTATGCGGAAGAAAATGGAATACCCAATATCGCTCGTGGCGTTCGAGGCGAAAGGGCGTCGCGGGATTTCAAGAAAGCTTCCCTCTCGGTCGATCAAGCTCGAAGATTGCTTTCATCCATCGATCGTGAGACGGAAGCAGGCATGCGAGATTTTGCGCTGCTGAATCTTATGCTTCGTACTGGATTGCGCGATATTGAAGTGGTTCGTGCCGATTGCGGCGATATCCAAACGGTATCGGGCGTTGATGTGCTCTATATTCAAGGTAAGGGCCGACCCGGTAAGGACAATTACGTTGTGCTTACCGAAAGCGCTTTGGCGCCTATTCGCGATTATCTTGAAATGCGCGACGATTCACGTGGTGGCTCTCCCCTCTTTACCTCGGTTGCTCGTCGGAATTCTGGAGAGCGGCTTACAACGCGCTCTGTATCTCGCATTGTTAAAGAAGCAATGCGGAAAATAGGAATTGATGACCCTCGCTATACCGCGCATTCTTTGCGCCACACCGCTATTACGTTTTCTCTGCTTGGCGGCGCGAGCGAGCGTGAGGCCCAACAAATGGCCCGTCATGCCGATATCAGCACAACGATGATTTATGCCCACAACATCGATCGCATCAAGAATGCCGCCGAGAATAATATCTCGCGCCTTTTAGACTAGGCGCTTTGAAGAAAGGGGCACCATTTCATTTCGTCCTTCTCGCTACGGTTTCTTAGTACTGATATAAGCGATAGGCATCTAGGCCTGTTAATAAGGCTTTCATTTGATACCAGCCCTATTTTTCCTGCCGCCTCCCATCTCATTTTTCTTCGAGACGGGAGGCGTTTTTTATACTCAGGCTTCCAATGGCGTGACCCTGGCCGATCATTTCCTCTCTTTGGGGTTCCGAGCCTGCTGTATTTATTGGTTCCGAGAGTGCTTACTGCCTCTTCTGCTGCTGGTTTCAGTGTTCTTCTACATATTTTCGCTCGTGTTTTTTAGTTCTAGACCGCTACTTTCAAAACAATCGATACGAGCAGGGGATATGAGATAGTTTACTTTGTATAGAGCGCGATATCTTTACTTATTAGATTTTATAACCTAGCAGCAAATTACGACGATATTGTCATGGGACCGGGCCGACCGTCATCCGATCGACCTCTCTTGGCAGGGTGGGATGCCTTTCGCGCCGTTGAAGATTTCTTCCTTCAGATCCTCGGTCAACTCCAGGAATGCGGTATTGATTGAACTGCCTTTCGACCCCTTGAGGGACGTTCTAGCGGCTTCTAACGTCGGAATTTATGCGGGTAGAGCCCAATACTTGCTTTTGGTACCTAAGACCCTTAAAACGCCTTGAATTCGATGTGGAACTTGCCGTTATTTCGCTTGTTGTCCATATCCAGCCTTGAAGCGTTGGCTTACCTGCAATGGACTTTTAGGCTTTCGCGTTATAAAATCTTACCGTTCTTAGTGTCACCCTTATGGGTTTGGAAGATCGATGTTTGGAGTTGCTCGTTTTGGCTCAGCCCTCCCCTCTTTCCACGTTTAATCTCGATGAGGCTATCGCTGAAAGTCTTCGTGCTGAAGCGGAGTTTCGTCGTTACAATGCATCTGCTACGGCGCTTACTGACTGCCTTGAATCGAATGGCTTTATCGAACTTTCCGTCGACCTTACGCGCGATGAGCTTCTTCAGGGCTATGAGGCTTTGATTTACGTTGAACCTGCTTTGGTCTCATCGGGTACTGTGCATTTCGATTCCAGCATTGGTTCTTTTTCGATTCGGCCGCTTGCTCCGGTAATGACCGTTCCGCCGACCGCTTTGCAGTTTTACTTCGATTTGTTCGGACTGGGCGACCCTGAGAAACATGCGTATAACGAAGTGCTCGTTAGCTATCTGCATCTTCATGACGATCGTGAGCAGACGTATAAACTTTACGCATGCGACTCCCTTGCTGATATCGAGTTCCTCCTTTCTTCAATTCGTAATGAGCCTGCGCTCATTTTCACCGGGCGTTTTCAGACTCGAAACGGCGCATACCGCATGCCCCTTAATACCCAGCGCGCCCAACAGCGCACCTTAAATGCGATTTGCGTTGATATCGATCCGTCGCATGATGGCGTCGAGGATGAAGATGGTCCTATGGACCCCGTTGTTTTGGAGAAAATTTTCGAGCGCATTGATGGCAGGCTTTTGCCGTCATACGTCTGCCTTACTGGTCGAGGGATTCATCTCTGGTACATTTTCGATGAGCCCTTGCAAACGTTTCGGATTCATAATCCGCGGCGCATGAAATACAAAGCCTTGGCCGATGCTCTCTATGCGTATTACGGCCTCATTTGTTTCGACCTTCCTTGCGTGCTCGATACGCATTGCACTTCGCTCAATCACGGTTTTCGCGCTCCGGGATCGCTTACGAAACGCGGTGAAGTTGTTCGCTGCTTTTGTCCCGCCGACCGCGTTTTCAAGCACTCAACGGTGAATCCGCTTTCGCTTTCTCGCGTTTTGGCTTCTTTCGATCGTTTGCCATACGCTTCTGAGCTGGTTCTTTGCGAGGATGACGTGCGGTGGAAGTCGTTTGAAGACATTGCGGACGAGATTGAGGCTCGCCAAAAGGCCTTTGAGAAAAAGCCTGCAAGCGAAGATCAGCTCGTGTTTATTCGCGATTTATACGAGAAAGGGAATTTAACTCAGGCCGAGTTCGATACCGCCACCTCGTTGAATGCTCCTGGGGCGAGCATTCTCATTCAAAAGGGCGTGCGTCGTCGTGGACAAAAGCAGGAATCTGGGAATAGGCGTCCCGTTCGTTCTCGCTGGAAGACTCGCCCCCACCCCTTGATTGCAGGTGAAACGGGCGGCGTGTATCAAACGATTTACGAGAATCTGCCAAAAGTGCCTCTGGGCAGGCGATATTTGTCGCTTTATATGCTCGCCGGAGTTGCGTATATGATGGTTCAGCCTGTTAAAACACGTAAAGAATTGCAGCGCGATTATCTGGATTTGCTGAATACTCCATGGGCAAAAATGGGCACTCCCCTCACCCGTCGAGATATCGATAACGCTTTGATGGGCTACAAGAAGGATAACTGGCAGACGAGGAACTCCGAGGTTCGCACTCTCGGCTTCGATCCTTTTGGCGAGCCGGAGAAGCGCAACGGTCGTACGCGTGTTGCTCATCTTGAAGAGGTCGCTCGCCCCGCGTATTCCCAAAAGTCTCGAGACGAGAAAACGGCGGCAATCGCGAGTGTGCTGGTTGAAAACCCTGGCGCTTCGAAGAATTTCGTCTCCAAGGTTACGGGCATCTCATACCCTACCGTTTTGAAGTACTGGGTTGCTGCGTGTGATTTGGCGAATGTCGATGATACGCGATCAGGCAATCATTCTATATAGTTTATTGCCAGGGACGCTTCGCTCTTTATATGACTAGCTCGCTATCGATGTATAAAAATATTCTGCTATCTAGCTAATAAAATAGGTAGATAGCAGAATAGTAATCTATTTAGCTATTAAACAGTTATGGAAAAACGGGCAACCATACCAGGTCCATCATTTGTGACCTGGGGTTTTGCTATTGCAAGCTCAATTAGTGACCCAGAGGGAAAGTTGCCGAATGTTACAATTTCCTTCACGCATTCGATGAATTCATAGTCTTGTTGGTAGGCGCTTGTAAGAAAGCGCTCGTCGTCGGTCAACCACGCAAAAAGAGGAATATTCTCGTCATTCGTTATATCGGAAAGCACTCCTTTATTGCTCCCCTCCCCTATCGTGGCCCATAGAAGATAGAGCTGCGTTGCTTCCCCTTTAAGAGCCGGGTTGAGAATTGTTGTTCGTGCGGGGACAAACTGGTACGCGTCTCCATAGAGTGGGACGCGTACCGGAAGGCGTCTAGCCATTCTTACGCAGTTCCTTCTTGACGCTTTCCTGAATCCATTGGCTCACAAGGCTTTTGATGTTCACGTCTTCGCCTGCATACTTCTTTTCGAAGACGATCCTATCAATGTCGCGCTTAAGGCTTACAGGAATACGGATGTTCATTTGGGTGAGCTCTTCTTCAACAGGAGCCGCTTCAACCTCCTTTGCCTGTTTGACCCTTTTCTTGGCAACGGGAACCGATGCCTCTTTAGCCTGCTTTGCAGGCGCTTGGACGGCTGGTTCCTCTGGCTCCACTGCTCTTCTGGGCTTTGGCGCAAATTTGCTCGAGAGCATGTCGGCCTTAGCGGCCAGCTCGGGTTTAAGATCTCCCATCAGAATCTTGTTGGGGTCGGTTCCGGTCCTGCTCATTTACTTCTCGCTCTCTTGCTCTTTGGCGCTTTCGTTATGAAGGAATTCAGCGACAAATGCACGATAGTCGGCAATGGCCGCCGATTGCTTCGGTGCGTCAAAGAGGTCAACCGATTCCATTTGGCATTCCATAACGGCTACTGACTGTCGAATGAAGGTGTCATAAACGGGCGCTTCGAAGTATGCGCTGAATTTCTCTGTAACTTCGCGCATGACTTTCATTGCATTGAAGCGAGGGTTGAAACGCGTAAGCAGGATGCCAATTACCTTTGCTTCAGGGTTCAATTTTTTGCTGACCATGGCAAGGGTTTCTGCAAGATCGTTCATGCCTTTTGTTGAAAAAGCACCCGTATCGGTCGTGACGATGATGCCGCCATCGGATGCTACGAATGCATTGATTGACAATGTTGAGAGGTTTGGCGGCGTATCGATAAGGATGAAGTCGTACTCATCTTTAACCGATTTCAAAGCATCGCGCATATGCTCATAACGATCAATTGCGTTAGCGAGCTCAGTTTCTGATGCAAACAAGTCGTTATCTGCAGGCATCAAATCGTAATGCTTCGTCTCGTAGATTGCCTCAGAAGCTTCGCAGCGATTCGTGATAACTTCGTAAGTAGTGTTTTGGCCATCGGTGTTAAAACCGGCCCAATCGGAAATATTTCCTTGGGGGTCCATGTCTACAACAAGAACTTTGCATCCAAGTTCATTCAGGCCAGATGCAAGTGCGCCTACTGTCGTTGTTTTTGAGCAGCCACCTTTTCGGTTTGCCACGGAGTATGTTTTACCCATTCTGTACCTTCTACCTGGAATTACTTAATTCGTATCAATCTATCTGAATATCATTTTAGCACGATATTCAGATACCTCCCTATTTCACTAACAAAATATCTAAGTATCGAGATAGCAGACTAGTCCGATAGTTCACTAGTGGGCTATTCGGCTAATTAAATAACAAAATAGGAAAATACGGAGCTAATAAAATAATGAAGTAACTAAATAGTGACCTAACCAACTAATAAGATATTAAGCTAACAGAATAGCGAAATAACCAACTAAGCAAATAGCAGGGTAGCACGCTATCATAATAGAAAACTCCTAGAATATTAGGCTAGCCAAATAGCAATATATATAGATAAGTAGATAGCCAGATAGTGAGATATCCAGCAAAAAGTGATGACGCTAACCAGATAGCTAGCTATTCAAATAGACAGCTAACAAGCTAGTTACATATCAAGCTCCATACTTTATTGGATAGCATGATACTGAGATAGTAAGCTATGCAAATAACTAGATAGCTGAATAGAAAACTAGTCTCATAGCTAGATACTTGTGTAGAGAGCTATTGTGCGAATCTAATCGCATTGAAGTTTCGGCCAATTTGAATGGTGGAGGAGTGCGCGCCTATACTCGCATTGAGTAAAGATAGCAAGATAGCTCGCTACTGAAATTGCCTGCTAGTACGGTAGCTCAATCTGGGTCGGTGTGATCTTCGGTCGATTGAACAATGATTCGGGTTGCTCCAATATGCATTCTCTCATGGTTCGCACTCCCCTACCCTGCGCCTGAAGAGGCTGCGCAGGCTTATACGCCCAGGGAGCTTGAGGACGCGGCATATCCCTCTCTCTTCTCAAACCTTCTTGAAGGGCCGTTCGCGCGTACAGCTTTGGATTAGGAAGGAACCCCTAGCGTCCTTTCGTATTGAGGGAATATCGAAGCGAGTTCCCTCCCCTGCCCTCCTTATTCGTTCTTGAGCAGCCTGTCTCACCTCTTTTGTTGTCTGTGGAGCTACGTTCGTTCATCCGGCTGCCTACAGGGCGTTGTGCGCCAGTGATTTACGTAGATTGACGAGGCTCGTTATGGGCAGGAGGACTGTCTGACGGAGGGATTTGATCTGCAGCAATAAAGCATGAGCTGTTTAAATTCTTGTTTTGAACGAATCGCAGCCAAGGCTTTTGCTTAGAGAAATAGAAGGATTGGTAGCGGAATATCAAGCTAGCTAAGTAGCTACATATCCAAATGGTCAGTAGATATCATGCGTCAACGAGATAATTAATGCTGCAAAATTCATCGATAAGAGTATGACTTGTCGTTCTGAACAGGCAAAACCCAAGAAAGAGAATTGATAGATAACTAGATAGACAGCTAACAAAATAGCAAACTATTGATCACGATTAACAGCGTGAAGGGTGCTTGGTAAGAAGTAAAGAGGCAGCGATGCAACGAGGACGCAGCGGGGATGACGAAAGCACAATGAGGACGCGGCGGGTAGAGAAGAGGCGCGGTACGCCGAAATAAAATGGCGCTAAAAGCCGCCTCAGAAAGGAACCGCGCCAACCTCCGAGATGAACTCTGGGCCAAGGACGCATCCAGCTGGCGGTGATAGAGGCGAGGCCGTGGATCGGAATGGTCCGTGGATCGGAGTGGTTGAAGGGCATTCTCATAGAAAAGGCCGATGGACGATGGGCAGGAGAGTGCATGGCCAAATTTGGCCTTGAGAGCGGAAATGAGGCCCTATATTGAGAAAAAAAGTATAAGTACCCCATTTGGGTTGAAATCATGCCACAGAAGGCATCTCAGACGGATAGTTTTTGGTCGTCAATGCTCCTTTTCGCTCGATGGGAGGAATTCGCTCGACTCTCAAGCCTAGGGTTCGTGTAGGGGCTCATTGATTTTGTCACGGTGGCCTTGGGGCGAATCGAAGAATGCCGGCCCGCAATTGCATGCGATTAAGGTCGAAGGGTGCGACGTACCGAAAGCCAGGGTCAGTGTGTTTGTGGCAAGGCCAATGGGTTTGTCTCCCGTTTCCCCAAAAAATGCTCCGTTTTGCAGCACGCCCCGTTCTCGCGATTTTCAATTTAATCGTCGTCTCACCGGACGTGGCGCTCAGCGGACGAGAACGTTGCATTTCGTCGACCTTTCAATCGGAATTTGCCTAGATTGCGACGCGTCATTTGGCTTCGATATTGATATGGGGTCGTCGGGGATATTTAAATCTTATTGATAGCATGGGGCTCGGTATGCGAAAGGCGCTGAAGAGAAGGGCGCTGAAGATTATGGAGCGGTTTTTTTAAAGGAGCGGATGGGCGATTGGGTGTTGGAATCTCGTTCTTGTACTACTCCCGGTGTTTCTTCTGCGGCTCGGGGACGGAGCAGCAATGCATGAATTCATGCTCGACGCCTCAAGCAATTGACGTTCATACAATCAATCGATCGCTAAGGCGTACAGCTCTGGAGGGGGTATGGGGAATTTTGATATGGATGATTCTGCTATGTCGCATGTGAAATTTTAAGGGGGCGGGGTAGTAGAGCGCTGTATATGACGGAATGTGGGAAGTGAAGAAGCCTAGGGAACTGCGTGATTATCGGGTGTGCTGAAAGTAATTCGACCGTTGAATCGAACCTGGCGCATGGCGAAGAGCGCATGCCTCGAGAGCCGATACGAGCTTGGGGCTAAGGTCGGTTAGTTGGATTGGAAAGTGAGCACGGAATTCAATCAATGAATAGCTCAGTATATTTCGAGGTTGCAGTTGAAAGTGGGGATAGGGGCAATAAAAAGACGAGCTCGAGATAGGGTCCATTGACTAAGCTGCGCAGAAGAATTCTGGAAAAGCGATAGGTAATTGAGCTGAATGCAACGATAGGGCTCTGTGCCCAACATGCGGTTCATCGTATCGTTTTGGGGGTGCTTGTGGGGTGCGACAGAACAATCGAAGCGGAGAATGAGGGGAAGAGGATTAGCTGCGACGCCGCTGACGGATGCGAACAAGGAAGAAAATGGCCCACGAATCGAGCAATGCTATTGAATTAAAGGGTTCAAATTGGCAAACAATCACGTAAATGAACCAGCAGGCATAATATTAGTGTTTACATTGTAAAGAACCAACGAGAAAATCATGTGCGATAGGAAATATAGATGCTACGCCGCATGGGAATGAAATCGGATTTCGACATGGTGTTCGCATGATTCGATGCTTGGTGCGAAACGCCGTGATAAGGCGGGGAGCCAAGGATTGCGCGCCATTCATCTTCGTATCGAAAGGGGAACAGGAGAGATCGAAAGGCGAAGAAGAGCATCGGAAAGGTGCAGGAAGAAGAAAGCATACGAGGGATACTCGATCGATCATAGTCTTGGCACGAGATGCTATGAGGGGCAATAAACTGTGCAAACAAAAGAGGATTTAAGTAAACTTTCAAATGAAAAAGTCTCGAGCTGACCTCATATAAAGGGATCAAAGGCATCAAGAAGCAAGTTTTCTTGATGCGTAAGATGACCATAGAGAAAAGCATTGGGAAGGAAGGGAAAGGGTAAGGGAAAGGGAGAGGGGAGCGCATCGGGCTTGGGGCAAGGTGTCTTGGCTCTGGTATATGAAAAAGCGAGTAGCGTATAAAGGGCAATGATTGTAGGAGGGGATGTAATGTTATGTAAAACTGTAAAATTCCCCGCAGAGGCAGAAGTGGAGATGGCGATGGTAGTTCTCATATTCGCTAAACCTGAGAAGGACTTTCCACACTCATTGGGAAGCGGAATGACGCGCGATTCTATGGCTTCGGGAGTATTCGCGCGAAGGCGATTCGTCCTTATGGGTTCTAAGAAAATGCAATAGATTACGCGGATAGAACACTCGAAAAGTATGGAGCAGATGAGGCGCTTTGCATGCCAATTGCCAATAGAAAAAGCCCGCAAGTGGTATGAATTGGATGACTCGGAGGGCGCACGAGTTCGTCCGGCAATACGGGATTGTTCCTTGCTCCTGCAAAGATATTGCAGCGCTTCCTGTAAGGAAAAAGCGATGGTTATTGACCCGCCCGCTATGAGCATATGTTTGCTCGATTGGGGCGCGAAAGGTGGATTTCTTGGGTGTCGGTGGCCAGGTTTGATGATCTCCATGGATGGGCATGATGTCGCTATGCGGGAGCTTGTTCGCTTCATAGAATGCAACCCTTGAAACGATGAGATGCGCCGTTCGGGATGAGCATACGGGATGATCCCTTTGAGTGAGCCTTTGGAATGAACCGGGGGAACGTAACCTATGGAATGCAATCTACGGAATGCGGCTTATGGGGCGAAACCAATGAGAAGCAACCAATGGGATACACCCGCACGTTCTCGCCTTTTGCATATCCTCGGATTCACTCAAGCTTCTACGCCGACAATGCGCCCGCTAACTCGGCAATAAGCCTGTAATACTTGTAGAGTAGTAAGCTAACAGAATAGCGAGATAGCAAAGTAGTCAGATAGTATGATAGTAGAATAGCCCACTAATGCATTAGCAAGCAAGAAGACCCTACGTGTTCGAGCGCGAGAAATTGCATAACCCAAAATCAGACGCATGTCCGCGAGCGGGTGTTCTCAATTGGCCGTAAGGCGATTCCCGCCCTCGTGACTTCCTCTTACGATGAAGATGGCTACGTGTGAGGCTTCATTTAGGGAGGTGCCTGCAATGTATTCTGCAATCCTCAAAGGCAAAGCGGCAGCTTGGTTTCGCTCCGCGCCCAAGCGCTCCTGGTTCGCGGGCGTACTAATCCTGGCGCTCTGCGTGCCGGCGATTTCTGCGTGCAGCGCTGGCGGTAACGGCGAGGGCGAAGCGGGCGGCACGGCAACAGGAAAGGGCTCCTCGGCACCCGTCGGATTCGAATACGGAAATGAGGTCGAGCATTGGAATGTGGCCTTGTCCGACCGTTCGCGTGATTCGTTCGACGAGGCAGCATATATCGCGGTGCTTCAAGAATTCCGGGCAGCAATAGAGGGTGACGACGCGTCGGCGCTTCTGGGCGCCTACGACGAACTTGAGCGCCTTTTCGCCGACCTGTCGAGCGATCGCGCGCTTGCGAATTTCGACCAAGCGTGCGCCGGCTTTGACGAGGCTGCCGCAAGCGCGTATGCGGCAAAGCAGGCGGCGTATGACAGCCATTATCAAGAGTGCGCGCATGCATTCATGGATGCACTGGAATCGAAGCACGGCGAGGCTTTCAGGGCTCATATTGGCGAGGGGTTCTCGAGTGTCCTGAACAATTCGAGCGTGGCGTCTTCAGAAAGCGCTACGTTGCGAGCGAAGCGCGACGATCTGGCGGGTCAATATAGCGCGCTCGTGGCGCAAGATGCGAGCGACGCCGAGCTCAAGCGTCTCTATGTGGAGCTCGTCAATGCAAACAATGCCTGGGCGCGAAGCCTGGGATACGAGAACTACGTCGAGTACGTGTTCGCTATGGAATATGGGCGCGATTACACGATGGCCGAAATTGAGGCGGCGCAAGATGAGGTTGCGAGGGAATTCGTGCCGGTGTATCAGAGCTATGTGGCCAATGTTATGGACGACGATATCGATGGCGCCTTCGATGCTCTCGACGAAAGCGAAGAGGCGCTTATGGCGAACGCGCGGGCATGCGTGGCGCGTGTTTCGCCTGCGCTTGGGGAATCGTTTGACCACCTTGTCGATAACGGCTTGTATGACATATCGGCGTCGGAAGCTAAGGTTCGCAACAGCTATACCGTGGAAATGGCGGCGTACAACGATGGCTGCGTTTTCGTGAATCCCAATACTGAAGTGACGGACTGCGCGGCAATCGTGCATGAATTCGGCCACTTCAACCACATGTATCGGGTGCGCGCGAATTCGTTTATGCCCAATACCGTTTTCGATGTGCAGGAAATTATGTCGCAGGGCCTGGAGCTTCTGTGCTACGACCATTACGACGTGCTTTGCCCTGGGTATGGCGATGCGCTTCGAGAATATGTGCTGTTCGACAAGCTGGTTGCGGTACGCGAGGGGTTTGCCATAAACGAAGCGGAGACGCGCGTCTATCGCGAGCCCGATTTGACGGTCGATAAGGTCGATGCCATTTGGGCTGAGGTGTACGAGAAGTACTCGTGGCCGGCGGACGAGAATGAATGGCTTTCGACGTCGCACCTGTTCACCTCGCCGTTTTACTACGCCGCGTACGGCACTTCTGCGCTCGCCGCGCTCGATTTGTTCGCGGAATCGCGCAGCGACTATGCCGCGGCCGTTGGTACGTATCTGCGTTTGAGCGAGCTTGCGCCCGAAACGACGTATTGCCAGGCGCTTCGAGAGGCGGGATTGCCCAATTATCTCGAAAAAGGCCAGGTAACGGCGTTCTCGATTCGACTTGCGGACGCGCTTGGGGTGTAAGGCTCCAGGGGCACATGGGTCTACGACGCGCACGACGCGCGCGTCGTGCGCATGCGTCTGATGGCCCTGCCTGGAACTTGAAGCCTGGAACTTGAGCTTGGGGCTTTCGCGGTGGCCATCCAACAGGGGCTGTGCGTGCTGGAGATTGGGCTTCTCGCCCTATGGGGATGCTTAGTGTGAAGAGTCATCGCGTGGCTTGTGAGGCGAGGTCGAGGTGCCCATGTTTGCGGGCTTGCCCTCTTCCGGTCTTCGCACGGTTCACGGGGTGGGGCGGCATGCAAAGCCTCGACTTCGCATCTTGAAAAACCAGGGGCCTGCATCTTAGACTATCCCATGATGGGAGAGTCGGTCAGGCGTCTCCTTGCAGCAGATGGGAGATGCATGAAAGAAGAGCTGCTTTCGATTGGCGAATTCGCGAAGCTGCGCGGCGTTTCGGTGAAATCGCTTCGGTATTACGAGCGCGTCGGTGCGCTTAAGCCAGCTTACGTGAATGAGGAATCGGGGTATCGGTACTACTCAATCAACCAGATTTCCGATTTAGACATGGTGACCACCTTCATTGAGCTGGGTGTTCCGTTGAAGGAAATCGCTTCGACCGCGGCTTTGGGCTACGGGCAAAGCGAGCTTATCGAGAAGGGGCGCGAGCTGGCGAGGGAGCGCATCGGGCGCGCCGAGGCGCAGCTTCTGCAGCTCGACCGCTATGCCGACGAGATCGCCGAGTCGCAACGATTCCAATCGAAGAAGCGCTATGAGCGCGAATTTGCCGAGCGACTTTTGCTGTGCGCGCCGCTTGGCGGCGATTTCGATATGCGCCGCTATGCTCGGGTGACGAGCGCGATATACGAAGCCGCGCCGGGCATGCGGCTTGTCCCTCTGTATACGGAAGGGGTTGCGCGCGGGCTTGGCGTGCCTTTCTTGGGCGTTTCGTTAGGGGAAGAAAACGGGCTCGTCGCATACGTGCAAGTGGAGATGCTGCCGAGCTATCCCTTCGATGCCGAGGCCGCAACGCGTGTCGCGCTGGAGAAGGGAATGACGCTTGTGCGCCTTTCTGCTGGGCGATATTCGTGCGACCATGTACGCTCGGCCGATTTTTCCGAATGCTTTCAATTCGGATTGGACAAGATCGGTGCTGCGAATGGCCCCGTGCTGCTCGCAGAGCAGTGGGAACCCGCTTCGACGCCCCGCGCGTTTGTGCTGGAAGCGCAGGCGTTCGTCGGCCAGTTTTTGCGTGCGACCGAGGCGTAGGCGATGGGTTTTCTGCGCGGTTATTCGCGAGCATTGTCGCTCGATACTGGCAATTTTGGACGGCATCTTTCACTCGTTATCGCAGATGAAACGACTGGTTTGCCTATTGCTATCTTGGTAGATAGATAGCAAGATAGCAAAATAACATACGGAAAGCTGCTGGTAAGCGAATCGTGCTGGCAGCATTCTTCTGCGTTGGCGCAATTTGTAGAGCCCTGCGTTAATTCGACATGCTTGCAATCCGCTTTGTTCGACATGTGGGCGTTCAAGTTGAAATGGTTTTGCTTTCGCGGCATCAACTGCATGGGCGGCAACTGCGCTAGAATCCAAGGCATTGTTTTTGGAAAGCGAAAGGGCGGGCGTGCGAGGCGACCATCGAACCATATTGGGCATCGACCCCGGCCTGGCGAATACCGGCTGGGGCATTGTGGAACAGGATGGGTCGCGGCTTCGATGCCTTGCTTACGGCTGCGTGTCAACGCCCGCTTCCATGGAGCTTTCGCAGCGCTTGCTGAAAATCGCGCAGCAAATAGGGGCGGTGGTTGATCGCTTTAAGCCTACGTGCGTCGGCATCGAAACCGTGTGGTTTGGGCAAAACATCACGGCGGCGTTTTCCACGGGCCAGGCTCGTGGCGCGGCGCTCGTGGCGTGTGCGCAGGGTGGGCTTATGGTCGGCGAATTCACGCCGCGCCAAATCAAGCTCGCGGTAGTGGGCGAGGGCACCGCCGAAAAAGACCAGGTCCAGTACATGGTGAAGCAGATTTTGGGCTTGGACGAGGCGCCTCATCCCGATCATGCTGCCGACGCGCTCGCTGCTGCGATTTGCTATGTGACCCACGGGCCGCGCGCCCAGCGCACATAGGCTGTAGCGCTCGGTTAGCTTGTTGCCGTGGGCGGCTAGGGTATTGGCGGCGTTTTCGGCGGGCCAACGGCTTGTTGCGTGTTTGCCGTAGGCCGGGCCCGCCGTTTGGCGTGGGTTGATGGTTCTACTGAGCGCAGGTTTGCGTTGCGTGCGCGGTTCATCGGTTCGTACCCAACGCACATAGGCTGCTGCGTATTTGTTCGAGTTCGAGAAAGGGCTGTTCATGAGCGTGCTGTTTTTGGAATATCCGAAATGTTCCACCTGCAAAAAGGCCAAGAAATGGCTTGACGATCATGGCGTGGAATACGTTGATCGCGACATCACGACCGAAAACCCCACGGCGACCGAGCTTGCCGAATGGCATGCGCGTTCGGGGTTGCCGTTGCGACGCCTCTTCAACACGTCCGGCATGAAGTATCGCGAGCTTGGCATTAAGGCGAAGCTCGACGCCGGCATGACCGACGCCGAGTGTTTCGATGTGCTCGCGACCGATGGCATGCTCGTGAAGCGTCCGCTGCTCGTGGGTGACGATTTCGTGATCCCCGGTTTTAAGGAAGAGACGTGGGCCGAGGCGCTCGGGCTCGATCGCTAGACGCCTGGTTTGGCAAGAGTATCGTTTCAGGTTGGTGGCGTCCAGCGGTTTGATTGAGTGTTTCCGAATGGCGGGCTTGCTGACCTGCGTCGTGAAACGCTCGCGCGTTGCGGCGAATGCGTTCGCGCGTGCCCCACGAAGTCGATTTCGATGAAATAATCGAACGGGGCGCTTCCCTGTGCGTAGTTGCGTAGAATGGGCTCAATGAAGCGGCGCGGCGAAAGGGAGCAGGTGCATGATTACCGTTGAGACGATTCGAGAGCGCCATTCCGTGCGCGAATATGACGGAGGGCCTCTTGATCAGGCCGAGTTCGACGCGCTTGGTGCCGTGGTGGAGGAATGCGCGCGCGAAAGCGGCCTTGATATTCAACTTGTGGGCGACAATCCCGAGGTTTTCAACGTGATTGCGCGTTTCGGTTTGATTCGCGCGTGCCGCACGCATGTCGCATTCGTAGTTGATGACGCCAAGGCGCGCGGCGTGGCCGCCGACGAGGCCATTGGCTATTGGGGCCAGAAAATCGTGCTTGCCGCGCAAGATATGGGACTCAATACGTGCTGGTGCGCGCTGTGCTCGCGCAAGAAATCACGCGCCGTTGTGGCGCCGAGGAAGAAAATTCGCCTGATCATTGCGGTGGGCCACGGGAAAACGCAAGGCTTTTCACGGAAGACGAAGAGCGTCGAGGCGCTTTCTTCCGTCGAATGCGTGAAGGCGCCGGCGTGGTTTGCGGCGGCCATGGAAGCCGCGCAGCTGGCACCTACGGCGATGAATAATCAGGATTTCAAGATCACGCTGCTTTCCGACGCGAAAACCGTGCGCATTGATGCGCCGCAAAGCGGGCTCAATGTGATTGACGAGGGCATTGTGAGGTGCAACTTCGAAATCGCCGCGAACGAGGCTGGCGCCGATTGGCGCTGGGAGCGTGATATCTAGGAAGTGATGGGCGCTTCTCTAGGGGCGTGCTCCGGGGTGCTCTGGGATTTGGCTGCTGTCGATTGGGGTTTGTTGCGGCGGCGATTGAGTGGGAGGAGCTGAATAAACGTTCGATTAATGATATTGCCAGATAGCAGGCGTGGTTTTAAGCGAATCCGCGCCTGCGTTTATATACGGGGCTATGCTGCCGATTAATGTCCGCGATGCTCTTGCTTGCGCTTCGGATTTCGCTGCTCGAAGTTCGTCGCCTGGGGTTTCTCGCCGGCAGTCTGCCTCCTCACCGAAGGGGAACTGACCGTTCCTTGCGAAGCCGCGGGGCCGGCTATATCCGCTTGTTGCGGGCTTGCTTGAGCCAGTTCCTCTTGAAAGAGCCGATGTCGCCGAAGAATTTGTTGTATGTCTCGCCATCCTCCTTGGCCTCGTACTTGACTAGGCCGAGTTCGATGGTGCAGAGATAATCCGCCACTTGCTCGAGGCGGTAATCGGTCATCGACGTCTTGCGTCGATGGACGGCCCCTTTTGAGAGGACCTTGCCCACCGAGCGGTCGAGCGCTTGCTTGGCGATGTCCTGGCCGTTGTCGTAATAGACCTTCACATCGTCGAAGGATTGGAAGAAGCCCAGGTGTTCAATCATAGCGGAGGAGATGCCGCGCCCCATGCGCTCCATTAGCCTTGCCGGGTCTTCGAACTGACTGCGGCGGTAGACGCGAACGTGATATAGGAGATGGGGAGCTTGCGAACAAACGAGGAGAAGTAGGCGAGCATCACCTTGCGCTGCTCGATGCCGCGAAACTCATAGTCCTTGTGCCCGTTCATGAGGGGCTCGGAGTGAAACGGAATGTTAGGGAGATCGGCCCTGGCAAGCTTGGCCCCTAGCCCGTGACCGCCTCGGCGACGCTGTCTGCCTGGTTGCGAAAGACGAGTGTGAGCAAGTAGTAGCGAGCCTTGCCGCCGCGGTCCGCTCTCATCGACGGAGATGCTGAGCTCCTTGGCCAATGGGAACTCCTGATGGAATGGACAAAAAATAGCCGGGGGACTCCCCCGGCACTTGGAGGTAGCTAAATAAGCCACCAAAAATCATATAGCATGCGCTGGCGGTGAGTACAAGAGGGGAGCGGGATGGAGCTACTGTTGATAGTGCCCCTGAAATAGATTCGCAGCTTCTTCAAGATTACGGAACACGAGAATTGATCGTCGAAGCTGGCTTGCGATAGCAACCCGAAGCTTGCCTTTGTCCGTACGAACCTGATTCAGAGGCGCAGTGACACCATCCACGAGGGCGTGCCTGAGATCTTCTCGTCTCGAGGCTCCCTCGTGTGCCCGGCCGCGGGCGGCTCCCGGGGCGGTCGCCGCCGTCATTTCCTCCCGCTCCTCGACTCGATGTAGGCGTCAACCGACGCCCTCGACACCAGGAGCTTCCTGCCGAGCCTGTACGAGTCAATCTCTCCCGACCAGATGAGGTCGTACGCCTTGCTCCGGCTCGCCCCCATGTATTCCCGCATCTCGATCACCGTCATCCACTCGTCGCGGCCCCGCTGGTTCTCGGACGCGGCACATTCCGTCGCTTGCGCCATGGTTGCCTCCAATCTCTCTGCGCGTGTCGCGCGGTGCGTCCGCGCGGTCTCGCATGTCATTTCGTCTGCGCGACGATTGAATCGCCTGATTGCGGTTGGCGCGCACGGCGGGAGTGGGGATGGGTCGAGGTGGGTCGAGCTAGCCGGGCCTTCACGAAACGGCCACGAGCCGCGTGCCTTAGCTCGCGGCTAAGTCCCTGAAAAGTAAAAGGCGCCATGCGGGCGTCTGCCTAGTAGCTGGAATTGTTCGGTTGTGGTCGGAATACTCGTCTTACGCGGTGCTGTCGTCCGGGGTCCGGCATCTGTCGTTCGCCTCTTTTGTCGTGTTTGGTGTTGCGTGTTCTGCGAGCGACCTTGCGCGGGCCTGCCGGCCCGTTGCCCCAGGTGCACCCAGATAAATGGTACCCATCCGTTGGGACGCGGCTCGCCATGGCCGGCATTTCGGATGCGAGTCGTCGGGTAAACGGCTCTGTTCTGAGTGAAATTCGATTCAGGCGTTTAGCGAGCTTAGCTGCGGTGTGCCCATGTTCTTTCGCAAATCCCGGCTATGCGTTTACACAAAGCCGGGATCGAGCGTAGATAGCCGATATAATAACGGAATGCCTCAACATGCCTGAGTAGCAGGTGGATGGGTTGGCACGCTGTGACCATAAAAAGAGGAAATGAGGGCGGCATCAAAGACAGAAAGAAAATCGAACAAGACGCTGTCAATGCGGTCAATCTCTGCTTTAGAGGGGTTAATCGCGTCTCTGCCGATATTCTCACGAACGATAAGACTCCGTGCGTTGATGGTTCCATCAGCCTCTATTCGAGCGAGGCCATGTCGAATATAACGCTCGTCGGCAGCATTGACGTTCAGGTGAAGGGCACTGAAGCTAAGAGAAGGGCCGATGAGCCGAAAAGAAGCGTGAGCATTGTTGATCTCGAATACTATCAAACTCATGGCGGGGCGCTTTATTTCGTTGTGTTCGAGAACAACGAGCGCGATGAAGTGTTTTACCGCTTGCTGCTTCCGTTTGACATAAAGCGAATACTTCGCGACCACTCTGGCCAGAAGAGCGTCATGCTGCGATTCAAGGCCTTTCCCGACGACCGCGATGAAATAACAAGACTCATCACGAAAGCGATTCGCGAAAAGGCGGCGCAGCAGCAAAGTGCCGCACTGGCTTATTGTTCAGTGGATGATTACGAAGCGGGCGGGTTCAACTTTCCCGAGTGCGTGCTCACTGTAGACGTGACCCCCAATGAGAGCCTTGCCTCTCTCGGCCCGTACAAAAGCGGTGTTTATATCTATGGAAAGGACGAGCGTGGGCTTCGCTTTCCGGTTGACAAAATAGAGGACCTTACTGCCGTTGCGATTGGCGGAAAATGCGTCGTTTCCGCAGGAGAAATCTCGTTCGAGACGTTATTTTTCAAAGGCGAGGACGAGGTAAGCGGGATATTTTACAAGTTTGATGACTTCAGGATAGAGGCGAGCAGCAACACTCTTCGCTTGAATGAAAAGGGCCCTTTGTCCATTAGGTTGAGAGACCTGAAACTGTTGCGGGAGTTGAGGAATGGCGCTTCTCTGTTGGTGGATGGGCGTCAGTTCCTGCATGGTTTCGCCCCCGATGAGCGGACGGGCAGCAAGAGCCTCGATTCTAAAATCGAGGCTCTTGACTGCATAGATGCCGTCATGAAGTGCCTCAACGTTAAGGTCGACCTTGACGTCGAAGCGCTTACGGACCAGAACCTTCGTGATTTGCACATTGCTTACAGGGCCCTTATCGGCGGAGAGCTGCTTCATCGCTCAAACAAGTCCGCCGGGATGTGCTTGATAAAGCTGCCTGGGTTTAGTCTCAAGTTTCTGCTCTACGACAAAGGCAATGACGACTTCCTGCTGATGGACGCTCTTAACGTGGATTCTTCGATAGTGACGCCCGTCCTTACTGACGACGAAGGCGTTCCCGTCGTCCCCGTGCCGCCCCTTCTGATTCAGACGGAACAAGAGCTGCTCGAGCTCGGCAACATAGATTCGGAAACGTTTGAAGAGACATGCGACTCCTTTCCCGTCAGTGGAGACAACTCGTATTACGTCAACAATAGAATGCTTGATTTAATCGCCGCCGCCGATAACAAGGCGGTTTGCGCCAGCGACCTCTTAAAATGCGCTGCGATTCTGGTTGAGCGTTTGGAACCGTTCACCGATCCTGAGATAACGGTGATCAATCGTCTCCAAATCAAGAAGCGAGTCGGTCGCCTCACCTCCGATGACGAAATGAATCTCGCCTCGCTTGTTGCCACTGGCAATAGCCTTGAAGCAAAGGCGTGCGCTGCGATACTGCGCGGTGACGAGATGCAAGCTAACGTGCTAATAGGAATGCTTCCGCCAGAAAGGGCAAACGAGCTTCGCGGATGGCCCGTGTATCACCTCCTGGAGAGGAGCGAAGCAGACTAGCTCGATCCGTTTTGGTCCGTATCGGCCCTGGCCCATGGTTAGAGCGACAGCCGAAACCCGAATCTTTCGTGCAAGAGGCGTGCTAGGGCTGTTCAAAAGCATGAACTTATAATTGAAATGCGAACAAAGGGAGGTGTTGGCAGATGTCGCTCGGCTATGTAGGGCATGCCCGGCTCGAAGCTGAGGATACCGAAATTGCCATCTACTCCTATACGGGCGAAAACTGGAACGTCCAGGATGAGGCGATACGCAAGAGGCTCGAAAGCGCTATCGGGCAGATCACAATCGACAAGTCCTGCCTTATCGAACCTGAGCTGCACGGCAAGGTCAGAAGAATGCCCAACGGCAGAAAGAAACTTTTCGAAAAGAGAATCATTAGGCATCCCGACATATCAGGACTGATTAGCGACGGAAGCATCGTGGTTGACGAGTTGTGCGGCGTCGACGCCGAGGCATCGGACCACCGCCCCTGCATTTACATTCGGTTGCTGTGCATCATTTTTGAGAGTTACCAGCTAAACGGGCGACTTCCCGAAAAGGAAGGCTTCATCCTCTAATCACGCCTGTGCCCTAAATCGCGAATTCGGTTCGACTCATGGGCAAGCCATCTGAGACTACTCGCTTTGCCCGTCAACGACGAAGAGCTGCGACCTGCGGTTTTTCAACCAGCATCAAAGCCACCCGCGTTAGTTCACTTACGATTGTAGCTGGTGGCTTGCACGCTAAAAGAGGGCTGAGTTTCAAAACGGGCGTTTTCGGCGCCATCGAGCCTCCAAAGGCGGCCCGCCGCGCCCTTTGGGACAAAAACAAAAACTCAACGTCCGGGGGTGCGGACGAATAGTTGGACCGTTTGGTCCGGTCAGGAGTGGAGAGGGTAAGATTTCTTGGACACCAAGTTAAGGGCGAAAGGTGTTCTATATGACCCAGAAGAGGAAGCGTTACGACAAGCAGTTCAAGATAGCGGCGGCGCGGGTGGTCCTCGGCGGCGAGATGAGGGCTGTCGACCTTGCGAGGGAGCTCGGAATCAAGGACTCGACGCTCAGGCGGTGGGCGTAGGAGTACGAGGAAATGGGCGAGAACGCCTTCCCCGGAAACGGCAGCCCGAAGGTCAACAAGGATTACGAGATCGTGAAGCTCCGCAAAAGGATCGAGGAACTCGAGCGCGAGAACGAGCTGCTAAAAAATTTCCGGGCCTTCTTGAGTCAAGACCATGCGTGAGGTGCGAGTTCCTCAAAGAGCATAGGGGCGAGTTCGGCCCCATCAGGAAGGCATGCGGGATCTTGCGCGTGCCCGAATCCGAATACCACGGCTACGTGAAGAGGAGGAAATCCAACGCACAGATCGAGCGGGAGGCCCTGGAGGGCTTCGTCGCCGAGAGGTTCGATCTTCACAAGGGCCGCTACGGGTACCGCCGAATCAACCGCGAGCTCAGGCGCGACGGCATCGTCGTCAGCGAGAAACGAGTGCTCGCCGTCATGCGCAAGCTGGGGCTGCAGGCGAAGGGGGCGAGCAGGAAGCACAAACGCGCGAAGGCGGTCGAGATGGGCGACCCGCGCGTGAACCTCGTGGACAGAGCGTTCGACGTCGAAGCCCGCAACAAGCTATGGGTGGGCGACATCGCCTACATCGGAACGGGCGAAGGATGGCTCTACCTCGCAGCTGTGATCGACGCGTTCCACAGGAAAGTCGTGGGCTGGTCGATGTCCGAGCGCATGACCGAGAAGCTGGTCACGGATGCGCTCGAGCAGGCAGTCGGAAGGGAGAGCCCGCCCGACGACTTCAGCCTCGTCTTTCACGACGACCAGGGTCCCCAGCACGCTTCCCGGGCGTTCCAGCGCTGCCTCGAGTCCCATGGAATCGCCCAATCCATGTCGCGGCCGGGCAACCCATGGGACAACGCGCTCGCGGAATCCTTCTTCAAGACGCTCAAGCGCGAGCTGGTGAACGGCAAGGGCCACAAGACGAGGGAGGAGGCGAAGCAGGACGTGTTCAAATACATCGAGCTCTACTACAACAGGCAGAGGATGCACTCATCGATCGGCTATAACGCCCCGTGCGACCTAGAGCGAGATGTTGCCTGAAGAAGCTTATTTTTCCGTCCAAGAAACCTTGACCAGTCCACCTAACCGGACCGATTCGGTCCAACTATTTGTCCGCGCCCCCTGGTTACGACGAAGAAATTCGTCTCGCCCATCGAGCGGTCCATAAGACCTAAGAAAAGCCAATCGAGCGTTTTGGCGACGGCCGAGCTGATCTTTTCCGCGATTCGGCGAAGCGAGAAGAAGACGAGGTCGCATTCGCTTTTAGCTGCAATTTCGAGTTCGCCGTTGCAGGTGTCGAAGTTTTTCTCGCCGGTTTCTGCGGGCTCGTTCAGGACATTGCCTTCGGAGTTGCTTGGGTATGTTGCGATTCCTTTTGGCCCGCCGTCGCAGGTGGTGGAGTGCGTCGCATTGGCCTTAAGTAAGCTGTCGCTTCGGGTGCCGCCCTCGCGAGCCGGTTTTGCAGCGTTTTTGGCATCGTCTACATAGATTAGCTCCTTGAGCCAGCTTGGGGCGCCTTTCTGTCGCGCGGTTTTGTCGATCCTCACGATTCTTCCTTTCATGCGTTGGTGTTGCGAGTTCGTCGTGCGTAAGGGGTTAGACAATCCATCCCATGTAGCTCAGGTACAGAGGCGCTGCGCCGTAAGCGATTTCGCGTGCGATGTAGGGCGCGAGTTCCCAAATAAGAGCTGCGGTGGCGCCAATGGCCGCTCCCCAAAAGGGGATGAAGAAAACGCGCTCGCACGCTGCGTCTTCGCAGGTGGTTGTGGTTTCGTCTTCGCATGCGCTGGTGCTTCCGCATACGCTGGTGCTTCCGCCCTCATTCTCGACCTCGCTTCGGCTTGCTTTTTCGTGCATGCTCGCGCCTTCGCCTTCGCCTTCGCTCGTGCTCGTGCCTCTGCCTCCATTCATGCTTGCGTCCTCGTCTTCGCCCCCTTCTTCGTCGCTAAACGGATCAATTAGGGTTCCCGCAATCAGAAGAGCTGCGCTGCCCAGACAGCCAACCAGCGCCCAGTTCGTGATGCGGTTGAACGCGTCGGCGTCCGAGCCGTTCACCGCGCAGGCGGTGGCGACTTCGATGAGGGCCGGCAAGCACGCGATCACGAGTGCCGTAAGTGCGTTGGCCGGGCATTTTTCGGAAATCGTGCACATGCCGAGCGCGCTCAGCGCCACCACGAAGGCAAAGGCGTTGAGTTCGCTCAAAGCGCTCGAGTCGATGAACACGGCGCCAATCACGCGCATGCAGACGAGCAGCATGAGCGTGACCGCCACGAAATCGATACGATTCATCGAGCGCGATGCAGGCTTTAATGGATAAGAGGTCCCCGAAGAAGTCGTCCAGCTCGTCGTCGCGGTTGCTGCGATCGCCGTTGTAAGGTGCGCCGAAGTTGCCCTGGACGCTGCCGGAGCTTTCGTTGTGGGTGTTGTCGTTGCTGCTGCTGTTGCCGCCGCCAGTGTTGCTGGTGCTGCCGACGTCTCTCTTGTCGCCTTCCTTATGAAATTCGTCGTCGCAGCTGTAGTGATACTTGCTTTCGGGGGAGTGCATCACGAACCCTTTGTCGGTTCCGATTCCTCCGTAGTATTTCTTGCCCATGGTTCCTCCTTGCGCGTGGCTATCGAAGTGGGAGAGGGTTGAGAGGGCCGCTTCCTCGTTTGCCGCCGAGCTTGCTCGAGAAATCGTTCATGGCCGTTCCTTTCGTGCATTGGCTTTTGCCAACCATATGGAAAACGGGCGCAAAGTTTTCTGGAAAATGGGAAGGGTCGTCGGCGTGGCTGATGGCGACTCGTCGGCGGACCGGTGCGCGCAAGCATCATGGGGCCATTGCGATATGCGTTGCCGAATTCGTCGCCTGCATTACGGCCTTCTGACTTGTCGGTGCCCATGAGAAGCATGTAGAACGGCTTGGGAGGCACGCCGGGCAGGTCGTTCGGAAAGCTCGCCGGGCAGATCGTTCGGAAAGCTCGTCGGGCAGATTGCTCGGAAAGCTCGCCAATCGGATTGTTTGGACGGGCTACCGAGAGGGCATTGCGGGCTCGCGGGGCTCATTTGGCAGAAAACGCCGCTAGGGGGCCTCGTTGCGGGGTTCGGATTTTGGGCGTCTTGGGGCAATTCGTGATGGATGATTCTCTGACCTGCGGTTTTCCTTCTTGGTAGGAGAGAGCCTTTCCCGATATAGTCGAGCGGCCTCTGCATTTCCTGTCGGATGAGGCCCCCTAGCGGCGTTTTCTGCCAAACGGGGACATTTTCTTTGCAATCAGGCCCCCTATTGGCGTTTTCTGCCAGGGGAAAGCGTGAAGGACGCGAAAGACGAGGGGCGTGGAGTGCGAAAGCCGGGGAAGGTTGGGCGCGAATCGAAGGGGACTGAGGGCGAATCGAGGAAGGCGGGAAGGCGCGGAAGGTGCGGTGCAAAGGTAGAGAGAGCGGGGTGTGAAAAGTGCGAAAGCCAGGAAAGGCGGGGTGCGAATCGAAGGTCGCTGTGGCGTTTTCTGTTGAGGGAAGTGCGAGAAGGGTGGAGTAAGAATTGGAATGGTGCTGTTTTTCAAAATCCTAGCGCTCGTTTTTCTCGCAGCAGTTCTCTCATCTGTTAAACGCTACGAGCATTTAACACGAGCATTTAACAGGTTTTCGTGCGGCGTTTGGCTTGCGGCGCAAATTACAATGGACAGCAAGGATAAAAAGGCTTCGTGGGAAGGTGCTGTCGTGTCAAAGGACGAGTTTGCCGAATACGAGCATGGCGCCAACGAAAGCCATGGCGACGACGAACGCCGCGATGCCAACGAGGATGGAGCTGCCGCTGGGGAAGCTACGGCCGACGCCACCGCAGCCGCCGCAGTTGCCGCGGCCGACGCCGCCGCTGCCGATGATGCGGTCGCGGGTGCCAACGCCGGCGAAGGCGCCAACGAAAGCGCCGCCGCTGACGAAGACGCCAAGGCCCGCCGCCGCGCCCATCGGGCGGCCATTCGCGCTCAGCGCAGGCAGCGGGGCGCTTTTGGACAGCAGGGCTCCGAGTGGGGTGGCCTGCCGTATTCGGACGCGCTACTGCAGGAGGGCCTCGAACATGCGCGCGTTATCGCCGAGAAGCGAATCAGCGGCGCACCGCGCACTGCGGAAGATTGGCTCGACAACAACGCGGAAGTGAACCTCGCGCTGCTTGCGAAGGCGGGCCGCCTCGCGCGGGAATGCCTCATTGAGGCGCACCTCGATGCCGTCTATGCGGCCACGAAGGGATACAAGCGGCTTTTCGAGGCGCACGACCTGGGCGCCGAATACCACCGCGCCGTGCGCCTTGCTGTGGAAGATTCGATAGACAAGTTCAATTTGTCGGAAGGCCACGTGCTGAACAGCTGGGTTTCGACAAACAAGAAACCTGTGGAGCGTCGCCTGTGCGAGTGCTATGCGCAGAAAACCGCGCTTCGCAGCGAACATGAGGCGCGGAAATATTTTGCGATTATCAAGGCGCATCGAAAGCTTGAAGATTCATTGCAAGGCGCACGCAGGCCGACCGAGGACGAGTTGCTTGAAGCCCTCGCGGAGCACACGGCAACGCGTGGGCTGAGCCGGGAAGCCATGCTCGACATTCTTGATCGTGGGTCCGATGGCGTGCATAGGGTGACATTCTCCGCCGCACCGCCGTGCGGTCGAGGAGCTGCGCCTGCTGCCGCCCGCGCGAGTGTGGTTCCTGCCGCGAAGCTTGCGGCTGGCGCAATGGATGCTGTGAGCGTCGTGGGAGCCATCAATGGTGCGGAAGATGCGGACGCCGAGGGCTTTGCGGACGCCGAGCGTGCGCGGCGGGTCTCGGGCGCCGAAACCGCTGCTGTGGAGGGATGCGTTGCGGGTTCCGAAGGTGCCGCGGGCTCCGCATCGATGGGCGGCGAGCCGGTCGTTCATGATTCCGATGCGCTCATCTTCCGAAACGGCATCGAACAAGATATGACTCCGCTCGAACGCGCGGTGTACAAGGCTCGTATCGCCCCTATTGTCGACGCCGACGCGCACTTGCAAACGCTCGCGAAGACGGCCGAGGGAATTCGTGTTTCGTGCGGGCTGCCGATGATGCAGGCCGACCGCGTGCGACGCATTGAGCTGCGCCTGCGAGAGCGCTTCGTACTTGGCGGCGAGCTCGGCGTGTATTCGGGCGCCGAAACTTCGACCTGGTTGCGTCAGGGGCGCTCGCGCCTCCACAGCGATTACTGGCTCTTGGACCTGTTGGCGCTGCGTCTGGCCGAGATGTTTCCGAAGCAATCGGCGCCTTCGAAGGCCAAGGCAAAATCTGCGGTCGAAGCAAAAGCCAACGATGGGTCGGCGGCTCGCCCGCAAACCGTGGGCGTTACGCGCGACGATTGCTACAGCATGCTGCTTCCGATGGCTGTCAAAACGGACGATTTATCGGGGAAGAACGGAAACGGATACGCGAAGGCGCTGTGGGAAAACAAGAAGCTGTCCGAGGATGCGGCCGAAAAAGAAGGCCGTCTTCAGGCGTATGAGGAATATCTCGAGAATCCGCTCGCCGTTGTGCGGGGCAAGATGCTCGCGAGGGTGTCGGGCGAGGCTTTCTCTGAAGAGGACCCGTGGCACGTGCTTCTGTGGCATTTCTTCTTCGATGAAGCGACCGACACGGAAATCGAGGAATTCGTCGCGGCGCTCAAAGATGCGCTCATTCACGATGCGGCGGTTACGGGGTCGAGCGAGTACGTCGCATCGACGGCGCGCGCCTATGTGGTGAAAAGGCTGCTCGCGTCGGCAGCGGCGCGCGGCGACGACTGGGATCGCGCGCTTGAGCATGCGCTTGGTCTTATGCTGTGCTGGATGTTCGACGTTGAATGCGCCGACGACGAATCGGTGGCGCTTGCGAACGACGGCCTGCTTACGGGCGGCGGCGTGGCGCCTTCTCGCAAGAAGCCGAAGGCGGGCCGCGTGCTTTCGTTTGACGCGTATATCGTTGACGGCCCTGCGCGTATCGGCCTCGAAGAGGGTCGCGAATTGCGCGTTCATCCGTGGCTTCGCCCGCGTGTGGGCATTGGGCATGCGTTCGAGAAAGACGAATGCCGCCAGCTTGGGTGCCGCCGCGCGGAATTCTCAGGCGAAAAGGCATGGGGTGCCATGAATCTTCCGGGGCAGCAGGAATGCTTGGCCCTCGGTGCAAATGGTCGCGCGCAAGACCCGGTTTCCAGAGAGCATGCCTTGCTGCTGTATGCGGGAAGCGAACCGCAGGGCAAGGAAAAGGGGTGGCTTGTCTTTGATTTGGCGTCCACGAATGGCACGCTCATCGTGCGTTCGAATGCCGATGGAAGCATGTCGAATGTGATTGCCGGCTTTGGTGCGAACAACTACGCCGATGCGAGGGCGCTGTCGTTTGGGCCTGCGTGCGCGGGCGATGAGCTGCTTCTGCGCGAGGCGGCCAGGCGTGCGGGTGCGGCGGTTCAGATGCGCGGAGCGTGCATTATGTCTGGTGACACGCTCGTATTCGGCTTTGCCGTGATGGAAGATGCCAACGGCGTGGTTTCGTTCGGTGCACGAAACGGTGCGTTGTGTCTGCGCGTGCGCGAGGCTTAGCGGGCGCGTTTGGCCGTACGCGCGCATGGGCTATTCAGTCTAGCGAACTGAAACGTTCACCCAGCCCGAATGTTGCGAAGATGCGATGCGGCTTCCCTCGACAAGAGCGCAGCTTAAACCGGGGCGCAGTTCGAGCACGTTCGTGGTTGAAAAGCTCGGTTGCTGCACATAAAGCGGGCGCTCGCTTGTGTTGGTCGCGATCCATCGGCCTTGGTCGCTTTCGTCGGGATGCACGGCAAGCCCGCCAATCGTGCGCGGGCACCTGCGCGCCTGGCCGGCATCGATGCGCGTCGCGACGGAGCAGGTGTAGAAAATGATGCAGCGGGAGCATGCGGTGGCATTGCCTGTGTAAGGCGTATCGGTGGCGTATTCCATGGTCGCTTCCTGCGCTTTCGTTGCTGAAGTTGTTTGACCTGCGATTATGCGTGCGGTCGCAGCGGCCGAACTGCGCCCGCGTTGCGGTTGGGCCGTATCTGGATTCAGCCGAGCTGCGCACGCATTATGGCGAAGTCTGCGCCCGCTTGCGGATGGGCAGCGCTTGCATCGCGGTTGGGCGGCGCTGCGTTGGCATCGGCCGTGCTCGTCGGCCATTTCCGTGCGACTCGCCGTGCGGCTTCGCCCTTCGACCTTGCGGCGACCTGTTAAACGCTATGAGCATTTAACAGGTTCCAGTCCGCGTCGGCGCCGTGCGCGTCAATTCCCCCCCGATCGCTTCGGGCGGCTTCAACGCGCAGCGTGTTCTCCGGTCCCCGCTCGTTGTGCGTGATTCTGCCTTAGCCCATGTGCGGCCCTACTCTGCGTGTTCCGCGAAGCCGTTTTCCCTAAGCCACGCTTTCGCGGGTGGGAAGCCTTCCTTTTGGTGTGCCTCGTCATGCGCGGCCGACTTTCTAATATAGGAAAGCCCGAGCTCGCGATTTTCCTCGACGTGGTGAACCGCGCCCTGCGCGATGTATGACCCTGAATACAGAGCACATCCCAGGAAGAACTGCGCCACCACGGCGCCCTTCGCCGCCGCCTCGCCCATAAACAGCATGACGTCGGCTTCTGAATACTTGATCGAAGTTCCCCCGAGGTTGTCGCGGGCGCAAATGGCAAGGTAGTACAGGGCGCTCACGCAGCCTTGGCGCGCGAGCCGCTCGAACACGCCTACTGCCTGCGCATAGTGCCCCGAGTTGAACTCGTCAAGCGCTTGCGCGAGCGTGCCCGCTTCGAACGAGGGCGCGTCCTGCGCCAAAATTCGTCCGCCGCCAAGGGCGGCGTTCAGGCCAAGCAGGTGGAGCTCGTGGCGATACGATGCCTTGTCGCGCGGTAGGGCATTTTTCAGCTGCGTTGTGGTCGGACGCTGGGCGGCGTTGATGGCCAGGCATGCCCCGAGCGTCGCGCGAAGCTTCGCGTCGAACGCGTCGACTGCGGCGCGTGCCGCCTTCTCGACGGCAGCGGCGGATTCTTCGGTGCCATATGTCGAGCGCAGGGTTTCGGCGATGTCTTTCTTCAAGAAATCGAGCGTTTCGGCGTCGTGCGTGAAATCGTTGAGCGCAGCTTCCTCGAGGTAGATGCCTTTTTCTCGTCCGCGCTCGATAAACCCGGGAAACGGCGCAGCCGAGTGTTCGCGCGCGAGGCGTTCGCGCTCGTCGGTCCAAGCAGGGTCGTATCGAAGGCTGCCGTCGCTATTCTGGGCGACCACGCCATACGCGGGCGGCTTGTTTTCGCCTGCGAGCAGCGCGAGCATCGTTGCCGCGAGAGAATACGCGTCGCTGCCTTTGCGCAGGTCAGTTTCGCCACTTGAAGGAAAGCAGCTTTCTGGAGACGAGAAGCCCTGCGTTCCCCAGGCGAGTCGAGCCTGGTCGCGCGAGGTTTGCGCGATGCCGAAGTCGATGAGGCGCACGCATCCCGTTGAATCGAGCAAGATGTTGCTGGGCTTCACGTCGTGGTGGATCACGCCTACGCGAAGTTCCGTTTCCGCCGTGGCGAGGAAGGCGATGACGGGCGACATGGTCGAAAGCGTCTCCTCGACCGTCATGCCTCTTCCCGTGCGGCGAAGGTGCTTCGCAAGGGTGTCGCCATCGAGCCACTCCTCGACGATACAGCTTTTTTCTTGGGCGCCGACTGCGTGCGGCATGCACACGGTGCCATGCGCGAGGGCATTGGGAAGCACGCGGAAGTTCGAAAACTTCTTCAACGAACGCCATTCGAGCAGGCATTCCTCGCCGTTTTCGAACACCTTTACCGCGACGGGCGTGCCGCTAGGCGTGTGCGCTTTGAAAATGGTCGCTTGCCCACCGTGGCTTGCTGCTTTCTCGAATGCGAGATTTTGCGGCGTTTGGCGAATGTCGCTGTGCTCGGGTGTGGCGGGGATGAAAAGCAGCTTGTGCGAGAAAGGGGTGCTCGGTGCCGACATGGCGCCCGAATCCGCCAGCGTAGGCGCTGACGCATCTGCCAACATGAATGTTGCCGATGGCAGGGTCGCCGCCGCGGCTTCCGGCATCGCTGTCGAGGTCGACGACCCCGTTCCCGTGAGAAGTTCTTGGCTCATGCCGACCTCCTTTGCGCTCAGACCTTCGCGTGCGATGTTGCTTTGTGATTACGCTAAGGATAGCGTAACCACCACGCGGCGGTCGCTCTTAGCTGCTGTTTCGTCGAACGTTCCGGTGTTCATGGAGGTTGCACCTTCATCGCCGCGGCCGATCGCCTCGATAGAGCCGGGGTTGACGCCCGCTGCAATCAGGGCGTCGCGCACGGCTTCCGCGCGGCGCTGGCTCAAGTCGACCAGGTCGCTGCGCGAGAATGCGGGCGAGGTGGCAGTGTAACCTTCGACGATCACGGTGGCGCCGCTGTTGCTCGTAATGGCGCCTGCGAGCTCGGCGAGCGTCGTTTTGGCCTGGGTGGGGTCGATGAATTCGGCGGAGTCGCCCACGAAGGCGAGCACCGTTTCATTCAGAACAACCTGGGCGCTCTGGCCGCGCTCAAGGTGGGGGAAGCTGAGCGAATCCTGTTCGAAATCGATGGTCGAAACGGTTGGCAGGTCGGCGTCGCAGCCAAGGCGCGTGAGCACGTCGGGCTCGACAATCGCCACGCCGCCGGTCGCTTCAACGAGAGTGGGATAGAGGCTTTGGAGCTTTGTCGCGATGGAGTTTGGGATTACCTGCTCGCCGCTCGCCTGGCCGAGGCCGTAGAAGTGCACTTCGATGCCCGAGAAATTCGCGAGAGCGCCCATGCTTGCCAGCTGGTTTGCGATGTCGTTCGCATCGGCGTTCAGAAGGTCGCTCGATCCGGCCAAAAGCCCCGTGGGGTTCAGCCCCGAGCTAATCACGTTGATCACCATTTTCGAGCCGTTGTCGTGGGCGCGCAGCTCGTTGGCGGCGTTGTTGAGGGCGGAGAGGGTGTCGATCTCGCCAGTTTGGGCGCGGGCGCCGCACACGCTCGTAAAATAGTCGGCGAGGAAGGAATCGATTTCTTTCTCTTGGCCGGCCTGCGAGTTCTTCGTGGTGGCGAAAGTTTTCCCGTGCGGAGTCGAATTCGCGTCGCAGGTGAGGTAACCCGCGTAATTGCCCTGTTCAATGGCCGCCTTTGGGTAAGCGAGGCACGTTGTGGGAATGCGGAACGCGCTGTTCTGGCTAGCGGAAGTCACGACCATGCAGCTCACCGGCTCGGTAATGGTGGATGAATCGACCGCTGCGGGGTCGATGGCGTAGCTTCCGGGTGCAGCGCTTTGCGCGCCGCTGGAACCCTCGGCCGCGCAACCCGTGGCGAATGCCGCGATGAGAAGCGTGAGCAGAAACGATGCTGCGATGGTTGCCGTGCGAAGGGCGGTGTTGTTCTTGAAGCTCATGGCAATCGGTCTCCTTTACGCTGCTTTTGCCTGGTCAGAGGCGGTGTTTTCAGTGTCGCCGATGTCGTTGGGGGTGGCGGCTGCGTCGGGGTCGACTGCGGCCTCGCTGGCGTCGCCCCCGATTTCGGCGTCGGCAGCGGTGCCGGTCGGGTTGGCGGCCGCAGCGTCAACGTCGGCCGCCGCGTCGCCGCCCTTGCCAGGGCTGTTGGCCGCTGCCTCATTCGTCGCTGCGGCTTCGGCTGTGGGGGCTTTCTGCTCGGCGGCAATCGCGTTGGGGTATTTCTTTGCGATGCGCGCGTCGAATTCCGTGGAAAGCTTGGCGAATTGCTCGCGTTCCGCCTTGCGCTGGGCCTCGATTTCGTCCACGAAGCCGATGAAGCAGTTGTGGCTGTCGTCCGATTTCGCGACGAGTTGCTGGAACACCTGCTCGCACGAACCCTTCGCCGCGGCGATGCTCTGGCGTCCGGCGGCGAGCGCGACGCGGGCGGCGGTGGCGATGTCTTCGTCGATGTGGTTCTCGATGATGCGCATGCGCTCGATTTCGGCCTGCAGGGCTTCGGCTTCTGCGCGAATGTCGAGACTCTTAATAAGGAAGGCGGCGATGGCTTCACCAAGCGCGATGCCCGCCATAATCAGGACAAACGCCATGCCGTCGATCGAGAGGCCGGAAACGACCTCGCCCGAGACGCTCGTCGTGGTCGAGGCCGCTTCGGTGGTCGCACGCAGGAAGGCACCGGCCATGGCCACGAAAAGCGATCCGATGATCGCGCACGCGGCGGGGCCCTTCTCGCCTGCGGCGATTTTCTCCGACGCGACCCAAGGCAGAATGATGAGCAAAAGGCTTTGGGCGATGGCTACGAGCCTGGCGAAGAAGTTGTTCGGACTGAAGGTGCCGAACGGGTCAACGTCGAGGAAGACGCACACGGCTGAATAGTCGAGGCCTGCGTTGGCCAGCGCCAACATACCAAGCAGTGCGGTGCTCGTGACTTTGTTCATGGCCTACTCCTTCGTCTCGAGGGTTGCGCGAGGCGCGCGTGTCTGACTGGTTTGGCGGGCTTGGCGGGCTTGACGAGCTTGGCGGGCTGCGCGTTTCGGGGTGATGCGCTCCAGGCGCTGTTCGGCCTGGATGATCTGGCTG
Organism: Slackia sp.; assembly: GCF_977041755.1. Lineage (NCBI taxonomy): Bacteria > Bacillati > Actinomycetota > Coriobacteriia > Eggerthellales > Eggerthellaceae > Slackia > Slackia sp. The sequence goes on along the minus strand of NZ_CDRRGL010000002.1, from coordinate 11,685 downwards.
CGAACGGCTGCGCGATAGGTGGACTCCATCGTTTCGGTGTAGCGAGTGAGCGCCTCCTCGATTTCCGCGAGGTGCTTTTCGGCCGTGCAGGCGGTTTCGTGGTAGAACAGGCCCACGCCAGTTTTGAAGAACGTCGCGTAGCTGTCGGAACGCGCGAGCTGGCGGCCGCGTTCCTCGTCATAGTTGGGCGCTTCGGGAATGACGAGGCCGATGCTCGCGGCCGGGTTGCCGATTTCCTTCTTCGAGGCGGAAGGCGAAACCGACATGCGGGCAGGGCCTTCAGGCAGGGTGGTCTTTTTGCGGAACAGGTTCATTTCCTAGCCCTCCTTCTCGATGACGTCGACGTTGCGCGTGCCCAGCACACCGACCAGGTTGTAGGGCGGCTGCACGTTTCCGCGGCGCGCGGCCCATTTGAGGTGCGTGTCGCTGAGCACTTCGTAGTTGCAGGCGGTGAAGGCGTGGCGCGCTTCGAGCGCTTCCGATGTGCGGTTCACCATGCGGTTCGCGCGCGTCTGCATGGCGGTCCAGGCGGAAAGCTCGCTTTCGACCTGGCGCGCGGCCGCTTCGCGTTTTGCCACCTGAACGGCCTTGTCGTGCTGTTTGATGGCCTCGCGGTCGGCCTCGGGCAGCGCCGAGATGTTGCGGTCGTCCACATGGACGGGCTGGTCAACCGCGGCTCGGGCTTCGTTGGCCGCGCCGCTGAGGCGGCTGCAGGTTTCCTCGCACACGGCTTGAACCTCTTTCGCCGTGTTCATGACGCGGCTCAGCTGGATTTCCTGGAGGCTCTGGTCGCTGCGCGCGGAACCCTCGAGCTTCGAGAGGAAGGGCGAGTTGCAAACGTGGTCGGAGGTTTTCTGTTTGACCTGTTTCGACCACAGGATGCCGCTAATGGCGGTGGTCCACTTCTTCGGCGAGAAAATCGCCCTGCTTGTGATGCGTATGTTGCGGTCGAGCTTGTCGAGCTCGAGGTCGATCCACTCCAGGGCCTCTTCGCACTCCTTGATTGTCGTGATCGACGTTGGTTTTTTGACTTTGCTCATGGCGCGCTCCTTTCCGGCGGGTGCTTGTTGGGTGGGCCGCTTTCGCGTTTCGCCTTCTACATGGAAAACGGCGGATGGTTTTTCTGGAAAACCAACGCCGCCTTGGCCGGCGGGTAAAGCACGGTTGCGTTGTCGCGGGGCCGTGCTTCGCGCTCTATTCCGACGAGGCGGCGTGGGGCAGGTGGGGCGAGTGGGGAAGTATGCCGTCGGGTGCGTTGCAGGCTCGGCCTCGTTCATCTTCGGCGGCCGATGTGCGTTGCGTGCCTGGCTTTGGGTCGCTTCTGCTCGCCCCGTCTCATTGTGGCCTAGTACGGATATGCTCTGCCTCCGCAGCGGGGGCATTGGGTCCACAGCACCTCGGTGGTGTGTTCCTTGTTGAAAACCTCGTAACAGTTGCTGCATTCAAATGTTTGCTCGACCATGGCGGGCTCCTTTTCCGGCGGGGGATGCGTTTCGGACGCGCCGCCGTTTGCGCGTCTTGCCCTCTACATGGAAAAGGGCGGCTGCTTTTTCTGGAAAATGCGAAAGGCCTGGTGGGAGAGGCATTGGAGGTTTAGTGGACATGGAGTTGGGTATGCGGCTAGCAGCTTAGCGGGCGTGGCGTCGGCGTGCCGCTTGCGGCCTGGTGGGCGATGTGGGAAATGCCTGGTGTTCGAAATGCTGGCTGTGCTGGCGCGGCCTTGCGGTCGAGATGCTTAGGGCCTGGGTGCGCGGAAACGTAGCTCGTGCCGCTTGCGATTTGGTGCGCGGGTCGGCTCTGGTTGCGGTCTGGCGGGTGAAATGATGCGCGTGCCGTCTGTGGCCTGGTAAACGGATTGTCGACCTTCCGTTCAAACCTTGCGTTGCGTCTTGTTGGGTCGTTTCTGCCAGGAAATGCCACAAGGGGGCCTCATTGCAGGCATGTTGTTTGGACGAAATGGGGAATTCGGCGTTGAAGATATTTGCGACCTGCGGTTTTGCGGTCGCAGTATCGGATTGCTCGTCATGGGGAGCCTAAAAAGAGGCCCCCTTGCGGCGTTTTCTGACAATTCAGAACGATTTCTCTGCAGGGAGGCCCCATTGTGGCATTTTCTGCCGGTTTTGATTTCTTTGCGGGGCGTTTCTTCCGCGTTGTTTTCTGCCGGGTGGCGACGATGTGGGTCCGGATCCCATGTGCCAAGTGGGGAAGGCCGTTCGTTTGATAGCTAAAATATCGCGGTGATTTGCGCCTTCTCGAATGGGTTTTAAGGATGCTCGATAATCGGCGGCGATGCGCTCGTGGAATCGTTATTTGTATGCTCGCAAGGAGTATACTCATGCCCACACGAGGCTTGATGTTGCCGACACGTGAAATTGGGCCGCGTCTTTCAGATAAGAGTAAAAGCTTGGCGGGCTCAATCGCTTGCGCAGCCGCCTGTGTAGCAGGGCGGTTTCGAATGGTCGTTCTGAATGGGCGCAGGCATGTTGGCAAAACAATGTGCAGGGGATTCGTGCGATTGCTGGGTCCTGCTATTTGCATGGGCATTGCCTCGTTGGACACGCTATGGCCGAAATTGAGCAGAGTGTGGCCGGGCTCGTTGCTGCCGATGCTTTTTGAAATCGAAGTTTTGCCGACGTGGGTGCGCGAATTGCGCTTGGAATACGAGGTGGGCTCATGAAAACGCTGGTTGTGGGCGATTTGCATTTGAAGCAGCAATTTGTGCTGCCCCGTATCGATGGGATGCTGGCTGGTGATGCAGAAATTGGGCGTGTCGTATTTTTGGGGGACGCGTGCGATGACTGGGGCGCGAACGAAGCCGATGAGCTAAACGCTATGGAGTTTTATGCAAAATGGGTTCGCGAGCATCGCGGGCGCGGCATGCGAATCGACGTGCTGCTGGGCAACCACGATTTTTGCTACGTGCGTGGCAAGCGTGGCCCGGGCTCGATCATGTCCATCATGCGTAATCTGCGAACGATTCTGGAAGATGCCCTGCAGGCAAAGGTCGCCTGTGCAGTTGGACCGTATTTGTGCTCGCATGCCGGTGTGACGGGGGTGTGGGCGAAGCGGTTTCTGCCCGATGCGTCTGCCGATGCGTCTGCCGATGCGTCGGCAATCGCTCAGCGCTTGAACGAGATGCTTGCCGATTCGTCGCATTGGGGCGATTTGGACAGCTGTCCGCCGTCGCGTGGGGGCTGGTCGCTGCCGGGGCCTTTGTGGGCCGATTTGCGCGATATGCTCGACGATGCGTTGCCCGGCGTACCGCAAATTGTGGGTCATTCGCCGGTCGAGCGTGTGGAGAACTATGCTAGCGGTTGGATGACGGCAGGTCGCGACCCCCTGTGGGCATGCGATACTATGTCGCTCATGAGCTACGGCTCGCCCATCGGCGACGGATCGATGCTTCTTGTTGACGAGCCGGGCGAGTCAAGCGATTCGTGCGACCTGGGTTTGTCAGGCGAGCCAGATGGCGTCGACGAAGCGCCTGAAGCGCGCGCAGTGCCGTTCCCGGGCGAGGGCTCGTTTGCCGAAGCGTGCAGGCGGTATTGGGAAGCGCGCTAGGCGGCGTAATGTTGGGCGGTTCCTTTCGTTTTCGAAGAAGACCATGGTCGAAAGCCATAAGCTTCTCATAAGGAAATTCATTGATATTTACAGAATAAATTTGCTGACGAGGCAAGTGCGGAAAGCCCCTCACTTCGCTCAATCGTGCTCGTTTTTGCTTCTCGCTTGTCGCATGCGTTCCCGCTTCGTTTCTCGACGCACGAGGCGCTCGTATGGGACAATGCGAGCAACGAACAGCTCAGCGAAAATCGGGCGAAAGGGAGGCGGCAATGGCGAAGCATATGACAAGGCGTACATTCGTGGCGGTGGCGTGTGGCGCCGTTGCTGCGGCGGCGTGCGGTTCTGTGGCTGCGACGATGCTTGGCCGCACAAAGCAGGACGCGAGCGGCTCCGCGTGGACGTGGGAAGAAGACGCCGACCTGCCCGTGTTGTGCATGGAGGTTTCCGGTGGCGCGATTGTCGCCATGCCGGGCAATGGCTGGAAGCCGCAAGGCGAGTGGATCCAGCTGCAGCTTTCGGGTGGCTCGATTCCGGGAAAGGAAATCGAGGCCATAACCCAGGAAGGCGCCACGCTGGTCGTGCGTTTGAAGAAGCCGGCAAGCGACATGGAAACCATGGATTTGTGCCTTACCGAATATCGTGTGGCTGGCGGCGACGTCTCGAGCGTTGAATCGGTTGTGGTTGAAGATAAGGGCGAGCGCTTCGATGCTCAGCTCGGCGTCGATGGCGAGGCTCGCGCCGTGCAATAGGAAGAAACTCGTGCGCCCTTTCTCCGTCGATGTTTTTCGCTTTGAGGGTAAAACGTGCAGTTGTCGCAAAAAGAGCGGCGACTGCACGTTTTTGTTTGTGCCGCTATGGTATATTTGCGAACAGACGTTTGTAGATTGATTCGTGGCACGCGCGGTTCTCGCCGCTTGTCGCTTGTGAGAGGTTGCCGATGATTGCATTCCTGAAAGGCACGATGGCCGGCCGAAGCGCCGATGTAGCCTTCGTCGACGTGAACGGCGTCGGCTTCGCCGTGTACATGCCCGCGACCGACATTGTGAAACTTCCCGAGTCGGGCGCCGACGTGGCGCTGTTCACGCATCTTGCCGTGCGCGAAGACGCCATGACGCTGTATGGTTTTTTGTCCCAGGAAGAGCATGCGTTGTTCCTGCGCCTTATTGGCGTGTCGGGCATTGGCCCGAAGGCGGCCCTTGCGGCGCTTTCCACATTCAAGCCGGCCGAGCTTATTTCTGCCATTCAGTCGGAAGATGTGAAGGCCGTGTCGACCATTCCGGGCGTGGGCAAGAAAACTGCGCAGCGCCTTATTCTGGAATTGAAAGGCAATTTGGCGCAGGCGGGCGAACAAGACCTGTTCAGCGCCGCGACGGCAGCGGCAACCGAGCGCTTGCAGGGCGCGCGCGACGGCCTGCTTGCCATGGGCTTCACGCTGGCCGAGGCCGATTTGGCGCTGAAGGGCGCTCCCGAGGAACTGAATACCGAGGGCGCGCTGTTGCAGTATGCTTTGAAGCGACTTGGCTCGGTGGGGTAAAGGAAGTAATTCGTGGCTGAAGGCATTCAAATAGAGGGCATGGTGTTCGAGGCGTCTTCGGGCGGCTCGGCGGCGGGCGGCGCGGGCTTCGCGCAGCAAACGCCGCGCGAGCGCGTGGTTTCGAGCGACCTCACCGAAGACGATTTGGCGCTCGATCGCTCGCTTCGACCGAAATACCTGGACGATTATCTGGGCCAAACGCGCGTGAAAGACAGTCTGTCTATTCTTATTCAGGCGGCCAAACAGCGCGGCGAATGCATGGACCACGTGCTGTTCAGTGGCCCTCCGGGCTTGGGCAAAACCACGCTCGCTACGGTTGTCGCCAACGAGCTGGGCGCGAATATTCGCACCACGAGCGGCCCGGCCATTGCTCGTCCGGGCGATTTGGCGGCTATTTTGACGAATCTCGAAGAGGGCGACGTGCTGTTCATCGACGAGATTCATCGCCTGAATCGTCAGGTGGAAGAAGTACTCTATCCCGCGCTGGAAGATTGCGTGCTCGATATTGTGGTGGGAAAGGGGCCGGCTGCTCGAAGCATCCGCCTCGATTTGCCGCACTTCACACTTATCGGCGCAACCACGCGTACGGGTTTGCTTACCGGGCCTTTGCGCGATCGCTTCGGCATTGTGTTCCGCCTGGATTATTACACCCCCGAAGAGCTGGCCGACATCGTAAAGCGCTCGGCGGGCATTTTGGATGTGGCGGTCGACGAAGAAGGCGCCATTGAAATCGCGCGCCGCAGCCGCGGTACGCCGCGTTTGGCGAATCGCCTGCTCAAGCGCGTGCGCGACTGGGCGCAGGTGCGCGGCAACGGCGATATCGACGAAGATACCGCGGCGGCAGCGCTGAGCTTCTTCGAGGTCGACTCGCTCGGGCTCGATGGCCTTGACAATAAAATCCTCGAGCTTCTGTGCGATTCATTCGCGGGGCGTCCTGTGGGCCTTACCACGCTTGCGTCGGCGCTTTCGGAAGACCCGGGCACGGTGGAAGACGTGTACGAGCCGTTCCTTATTCAGCAAGGACTTATTATGCGCACGCCCAAGGGCCGCCAAGCAACGGCGAGAGCGTTTGATCACCTGGGGCTGAAGATGCCCGGGGCGGAATAGCGAATGAGCCTAGGCATGCCCAAATGCATGCGCCAAATGTATGGAGCTTGGGTATACGCTCGGGTATGCGCCAAAAGCCAGCGAGCATGCTGTTTCGCCGTTCTGCCGAACGGCGAAAACTGCCCATGCTGCGCGAAAGCGTGGCGGGGATGAGCTTGGTCATGAGCTAAGGGTCAGCGAGCGCGAGATTCGCGGAGCGAATTCGCCCAAAAGAGGAGCGAAGCGTACTTAGGTGCGCGAGCGACGATTGCGGGCGAAGGCGTCCGTGCAGCCCGTGCGCAGCGTCGAGCGGTTTCTCCGTTCGGCAGAACGGAGAAGCATAGATGTTTCAGCAAGACTACCTTATGCGTTTGATTTGGCAATTCGTCGAGGCGATGCGTCGCACGGTCGAGAAAGACGACGATCCCGATGCGAAAGCCGAATCGGTGGAAGACGCTATCGCGAATGCGCTCGAAATGGATGCGAATGTGGTGCTGGGCCTGGCGCCCGAAAGCTTCGCGGGCATTCTGAGCGTTTCGGGAACCGACCCGCATGTGGTCGAGTATTTGGTGCGCGGCATGGCCCTCGAGTCGTATTACCTTGAGCAAGCCGGCAAACAGCAGGCGGCCCAGCTGCGATTCGACCAGGCTTGCGCGCTGGCCGCGGCATACGGCATCGATGCACCTGAGGCGGGCGAGATTCCCGTGATGGACGATTTCGACGAGATGCTCGAAGTCGACGGCATCACGGGCGAGGAGTAGTTCTCGCCCGCCCATAGAAAAAGGGGCCGCCGCCCACAGCGAAAGAAGAGGAGGAAGCTGCGGGCGGCTCATAAGGGGAAATAAAGAGAGTTGTTGAAAGGGGCGCCGCTCGGGTTGCTCGCGGGTGGCGAACTAGGAGGGATGCCGCCTACGGGCAACCCGAGGAGCGTGTTCAGGCGACGTCGGGGTTGTTCAAGACGGCATGTTGAAGCGCCGTCTGGGGGCAAGCCAGACGATGTGCTCAGGTGCCGCCCGGGTAGCGCTCGGGCGCCGCGGTGTTATTTGGCTTCGGGCAGCTGTGCCGCGTCGACCAAATCTTGGCTTTCCTGATAGGTCAGCCAGCCATCGGGCACGACGGCGTCGGTGTGGCACTCGGTGCAATACATCACCGACGCGCGATGTGCCTTGTGACACGTGCTGCATTTCTGCTCGCCGTGGCGGTCGGAGTGCGGGTTCACGGCGCCCATCCATTCCGTCTTTTTCTGCAGATCTTCGCGCGAGAAGGTGTGGCACGTGTCGTTCATGCAGAACTCGTCGGAATTCTCCAGGCCGCGCGCCTCAACGAGCTGCGTTACGGTGCGCTCGCCCAGCGGGCTGTCGTAGTTTCCGGAAACCCATTCCATGCCCTCGGTCACCTGTTCGCCCAGCTGGGGAACGTGGCAATCCATGCAGGTTTTGCCAACCTGGCCGTGCACGGCGGCGAGCATCGAGGAAGAATCGGCAACTTCGTTGCCCCATTTATCGGTGCCCGATTCGCCAGGTGTCGCTTCGTACGTCGGCAAATACGGGTCCATGGGGTCGTGGCAAATGGCCGCGCAGAAGCTCGGCTGTTCGTGCCATACCATAAGGCCCGCGGCGGCCGCCACAACAACGGCTGCCACAACGCCGGCGACGATGCTGCGACGTTTGCGCTTCGATGCACGCTCGGCCTGGTCGGGTTCGGTCGCGGTTTCTTCCGCGGCGGTTTCGGTCTCGATTGCGTCGAGCTTTTCTTCGGAATTGCTCATGATGTAATCCTTATCTTAGGCTCGATGCCGCTTAGGCGATGCCCAGCACGTTGCGAACGGCGATGCGACCGAACGCGCAGCATTCGCCCAGGTTGCCGCCGCCGTTGTACATGTCGCACCACACGCTGCCGAATTCGCCAGCCGAATACAGGTTGGGAATGGGCTCGCCGTTCAGGTCGATGATCTGGGCGCGCTCGTTGCGGCGCGGGCCGCCGTCGGTGTTAAGCAGGGTCGTGGAGCAGTGGCACGCGTGGAACGGGGCTTTCTTGATGGGCGTGAGCGTCCATGCGGGGCGGTGGAACGCGGGATCTTCGCCCGCTTCGCAGTACTGGTTCCACAAATCGACCGTGCGCGTGAGCTCGCCGGCGGGCAGGCCGGCGGCTTCAGCGAGTTCGGCGATGGAGTTGGCGCGGAAGCCGTAGCCGTCGCTCGAGGGCTCGAAGTTCGGGGCCGTTTCGTAGGCCATCATCTTCTTATAGCCATCGTCGTCGAGGATGTACCACGTGGTTTTCGGCATGGGCAGGTGCGGCCATTCGCCGCCGAACTGCATGTGGCCGTGGCGGCTGCCAACGTTGATCGACAGCGGGTTCTGGTCGATGACGTCCCAGTCGTGCTCGTGGTCGCTGTCCCAGTCCATGAAGAAGCGGCGGCCGTTCACGGCAACGGTGATGCCGAACTGTTTCGGAGTGCGCATGGTGACGTCTTCGCCCTCGATTGGCGAAACGCTCGTCCAGAAGCCCGCGCAGCTGTTCATGTGCCACATGTCGGCGCCAATGCGGCTGCAGATGTAGTGGCCGTCGCCCGTGTTCATGCGGCCGGCGATGCAGCGAGCCGTGGTGCCCGACAGGTAGTCGCCGCGCATCTGCGGGTTGTTCTCGAAGCCGCCGCAGGTCATGATGACGCCCTTGTTCGCTTTCACGTAGACGGTTTTGCCTTCGTAGGTGTACACGCCGCCGAGCACTGCTTTGGTGCTCGGGTCCTGCACCAGGGCCGTAAGCGGAGCGTTCAGCTTGTGGGTGATGTTGTCGTTGTTGGCGAACGCGTGGTTCACGAACTTGATCACGTGGTCGAATTCTTCGCCCTTGAAATGGAGCACGCCAAGGTTGTAGCCGTGCGGAAGCTCGGCGTATTCGGGGTAGCAGGTTTCGCCGGAGCCCTTCTGGAAGTGTTCGCTGAAATTCACGTCGTCGGCGTTGAAATCGGGCAGGCTCTCGATCCAGGTGCGGTTCTCGTGGATGCCTTCGGCGAATGCGTCGAGCACGGCGTCGGGCGTGTTGTCCATCTCGCCACGCAGCTCATAGAGATACTGGCGGAGGCCTTCGGCATGCTCGTCGTCGGTCCACAGCACGCGGCCGGCGGAAAACGGGCTGTCTCCCTGGCCGAGCGTCATAGCGCCCTTTTCGAGCAGCAGGGCCTTCGCGCCGTTGCCTTCGGTTGCCACGGTGGCAGCCGCCGCCTGGCCGGCAAGGCCGCCGCCAACGATGAGCACGTCGGTCTCTTCGTCCCATTCGATTTCATCGACGGAATTTGCGGCGTTGTTCTTGTTTTCCGCGTGGCCTTTGGCAGAGCAGCCGCCCAGCATGGCGGCGGCAGCGCCTGCGAACACGGTTGCGCCGGCGGCCTTGATGAAGTTGCGGCGGCTCGCGTTCAAATTCAAGCTTTCGTTGAGGTCCATCGTTTCCTCCTTCAGGGGACCTGTGGGTCGCGCTTCCTTTCGTGCGCTGCTCGCTTTTCGCGCAGCGCTGCGACCCGGTTTCGTCGCGCGAAACCCGACGAGCTCCTACGCGCTTCCCGTGGAGGCCTCCATGCTCGCCGACGTATCGAACGTCGTTTGACATCTCGGAATCCTAGGCGCCTGGCGCGGTGCGCGCGCCGTCCGAAGGGGGTTGTTTTTTGGCGAAAATACCGCGGAATGCGTGCAACCCGAAAGGGGTTATTTATCGTTTTGCCTGTTCAGATAGGTAAGCTCAATATATGTCTCGCGCAGGGGCTACGGCGAGCGTGGTAGCATGTCGCACGGAAGGAGGAGTTATGGTTGAACGACAACTGGACCACGAGCCGCGTGGTAAGCATAAGGAAACTGCCTCGAGCCGCGTGCGCTCTTGCACGAGCGGCGGGCGCAGCGTTTCGTATATCGGCATCGCGTGTACGCTTGCGTGGGCCTTTTTCGTGAACGCGGCGGGCGGGGGCGTTCCCGGCCAGCAAACTTCGTGGCAGTTGTCGTATGCCGTGCTTTCCGTGGTGGTTGTGGTGCTCGGTTTTTCTGCGAGCAAGCACCCGGCGGTGTTGGAATCGAAGCGCGCGGGCGCTGTTGCGGCGAGCGTTGGGTGCATCGCTTCGGTTGTGTTGGCGATATCGTTCGCCATGCCCGGCATGGATGCGTTGCAGGCGCTTTCCTCCATCGCGTGCGCGTGCGCGTTGGGATGGCTGTATTTGCAATGGGGACTGTTCTACGCGCGCATTGGCTGTCGCGAGGCGGTCGGCTGCTTGTTCGCGGCGAACATCGCGGGCTCGGTGCTCAAAGCGCTTGGCCATTTCAGCCCCGGGCCGCTTGAATGGGTTATAGCGGCGGCGCTGCCCATTGCGTCGGTCGTGTTGTGCCGCGTGGCGCTTTCCCACTTGGAATCGGGTGCCGCAGCGACGAAAGAACCCGAAGTCGTGTTCGAATCGCACAATATTCGCGGCCTTTGGAAAGTGGGTGCGGCCATTGCCGCGTTCAGTTTCGTGACGGCGTTTCTTATCGCGCGCTTCTCGGGAAACCAAAGCGCTGTTCCCGCGGCCGATTTCCTTATGGCTCGCGTTGTCGAAATCGCTATTTCGGGCATTGTGCTGTTCTTGGTTTTGAGGCTGAACAAGTCGTTCAATTTTTCGGAACTTTGGCGCATAGCGCTTTTGGCGCTTGCTGCCGACATGCTTTGCCAGGCGGCGTTTCCCCAGGTCACGTTGCTGCGTTGCGTTGAAAGCAGCGTGTGGGACCTGGTGGTGCTGTTCACGTGGCTTTCTCTGGCCGATATCGCGAGGCACTCGACGATGCCCACGCCGCTTGTGTTCGGCGTAGGCTGGGCGTGTTACACGGCGCCGTTCACTGTTGGTTCGGTTGTGGCGAGCTTCGCGCCAATGGGCTCGCTCGATGCGCCCACCGCGCTTGCGCTTATGTTCGTGCTGCTTATTGTGGCGGCGTTTTGCTTGGAGCTGCGCGACCAAGATACGAAGTGGATTTTCGCGGAGCTGTCGGGCGAGCGCGCGAGCGCTCCGGTCGATTTCGCGAGCCTCGACGATCGCTGCCGCGTTGTTGGCGAGGAGCATGGCCTAACCCCGCGCGAGCTGGAGGTGATGCAGCTTTTGGTGAAAGGACGCACGAAGGCCTACATCGCCGAGACGCTCTACCTTACCGAAAACACGGTGAAGGGCCACGCGCGCCATATTTACACGAAGCTCGACGTGCACAGCAAGCAGGAGCTGCTCGATTTGGTCGAGCGATAGCGGCGGCGCACGGACGCGAGGTTGCCGGGGCGGTGCGCGGGCGTTCGCTCGACGCTTTTTTAACCGCACGTCAACAGTTCGCGGGCGAATTGCAAGTTTTCAAAATTCATAAAGAAATGCCGCGCATTCTCACTAAAATGATAACAATCGCCGAAGTAAGACCGAATGGCACCCGTGCCGTCGTGGACGATGGAAGCGTTTTGTTCCATCGTAAACGGTGGGGCAGGTTTTGGTGGACCCAGAGCAATCTGGG
>NZ_CDRRGL010000001.1:0-69626 GCF_977041755.1 Slackia sp. | reverse complement strand
AAAATTCGCACGTTAGCCGACCTGCGGAATCGCCCCGACCCGGCGAGAGGGGAATGCTCTCGACCACAGCGAGCTACCGTTCGCCTTCGGCTCACTATGCGCTCGCTTGGCGGTGTTTCATTTTAGAATAAAAAACAATTTGAGCACCGACGGTCGAGCACATTCCCCTCTCGCCGGGTCGGGGCGATTCTGCCGATTTGGTTACAATTAGCCCTGGGTCTGCCGGAGGCATGCGCAAGGCCGTCGGCGTTCACTCTTGATTTTCATCTCATAATTAAGCGCCGCCAAGCGAGCGCATAGCGAACGAAGTGAGCGGTAGCTCGCTGTGGCCTTGAGCATGCCTCCGGCAGACCAAGGGCCACAGCAGGGTGTGCTATTCCTTCGCAACAGCCTTTTTCGACGTCGTTTTCTTCGCAGCCGTCTTTTTGGCGGGAGCCTTCTTCGCGGCAGGCTTTGCAGCCTTTTCTGCCTTCTTCGCCTCGGCCTTCGCGGCCTTCTCGGCGGCTTCGCGCTCTTTGCCCGGACAATTGAAATTCGGACACAGCTTCCACGGGCCACGGGCGGTGGTCACGATGACCATGGGAGCGCCGCAATCGGGACAGGTTTCCTCGGTGGCGGTGAGCTTGCCGTATTGCGGAAGCGGGTAGCTCGTCTCGCATTCCTCGTAGTTCTCGCAGCGAATGAATCGCTTGAGCGTGCGCGGGTTCTTCGACGCGATGAGCTGCTTGTCGAGGCCCTTCGCGGCGCACGTCGGGCACTTCCCCACCACGATGTCGGGCTCGTGATTCGTGGGGCAATTCGGATCGATGCACTGGATGCGCGGCTTGCTGCGGAAGGCGGTCACCTTGATTTGGGGCATGCCGCACTCGGGACACTTCTCTTCGATCGCTTCAATCTTGCCCTTCGGCAACGGATACGTCACATCGCACTCCGGCCAACCGGAGCAGCCAATGAACATCGAACGCGTTTTTTGGCTCGCGCGCAATTGCAGGTCTTTGCCGCACTTCGGGCACGGTCCCACATATGCGTCGGCAGCCACGGCATCGGCCAGGGCATCTTTGATTTGTTCCTGATGGGGCAAAAGCTCGTTGAGCACGTCGTTCAAGATGTCGCGCGACAAATCGACCACGTCTTTTTGGGTCTTGTTGCCGGCGGCAATCTGGTTCATATCTTCTTCGAGCGTCGCCGTCATGTCGGGGCTCGTGATTTGCGGTGCGAACTGACCGAGCGCATCGCATACGGCAATGCCGAGCTGGCTTGGCTCGATAGGGTCGTTCTGCACGTATTTCACCGTGTAAAGGCGCTCGATGATCGCATGGCGCGTGGCCTTGGTGCCCAAGCCCAAGCGCTCCATTTCCTGAATGAGCTTGCCCTGGCTGTAGCGCGCCGGCGGCTCGGTCTGCTTCTTGGTGCATACGGCGCCCTTGAAATCGACCGTTTGGCCTTCGACAAGAGCGGGCAGCTGCTCTTCTTTCTTCATGCCGTACGGGTAAATGGCGCGGAAGCCCGGCTTCACAACGACGTCGCCGCGCACCGCGAACGGCTCGGCATTCACTTCGATGGTCACCTTCGTGCCTTCGATGACGGCAGCGTCGGAAAGGGTTGCCAAGAAACGGCGAGCGATAAGGTTATAGAGCTTCCACTCAGGCGCGCCGAGCTTATCGGGGTTGGCGGCAGCCGTGGGGTGGATAGGCGGATGGTCGGTCGTTTCCTTCTTGCCGCGCGTGGCAACAAGCTTGCCGCGCTTCAACAGCTCCTGGCAATACGGACGATAGGCCGCAACGTCGGAGAGCTTTTTCACCGTGCCTTCGAGGTCGAGCGATTCGGGATACACCGTGTTGTCGACACGCGGATAGGAAATATAGCCGTCCATGTACAGGCTTTCAGCCAGGCGCATGGTGCGTGCGGGAGAAAGGCCCTCGCTCGCGGCGGCGGCCATAAGCGACGTGGTGTTGAACGGCACCGGGGCAGCCTGCGTGCGCTTTTTCTTCTCGATGGCGGAAACCACGCCGAAAGTTTGGCCCTCAACGTGGGACATAACGGCATTCGCGGCATCTTCGCTCTTGAAGCGAGCCGTCGCATGCGGCGCACTGAACTCATCGGCAGCATGCTGGAAGTCGCCCTTGATCACCCAATAGTCCTCGGGCACAAACGCCATGCGCTCGCGTTCGCGAGCGACGATGAGCGCGAGCGTCGGGGTTTGCACGCGGCCCGAGCTGCGCACGTTGCCGTAACCGGCGAATTTCACGATGGTGAGGTAGCGCGTGAGCACCGCACCCCAGATAAGGTCGATTTCCTGGCGGCTCTCGCCCGCCGCAGCCAGATCCTCATCGAGCTTCACGAGATTCGTGAAGGCGTGCGTGATTTCTTCTTTCGTGATGGCCGAATAGCGCGCACGGAATACCGGCGCGATATCGTTCACCTGTTTGATTTGGCCGAGCGCGTCAGAACCGATGAGCTCGCCTTCGCGGTCGAAGTCGGTCGCGATAATGATTTCGTCGGCCTTCTTGGCCAAGTTCTTCAAGCTGCGAATGATGTCTTTTTCCTTCGGCAGCTTCTCGATGGGCGCATATGCCAAATACGGCAGCGCGTCCATCTTCCACGCGCCCATGGCGACGCCATCGGCCAAAAACGGTTTGCGCTTGGTTTTGTACGGCGGTTTCGCGAGAAAATCGGGAATGTCGGCAGGCACGACTTCGCCATCGGCGGTCACGCCCTGCCAGCCCTTCGTTTTCTTGTAGACGATTTGCGGAACGAAATCGGGCTCGAGGATGTGGCCGCGCAAGCCGATGGTTACCCATTCTTCGCCATCGAGTTCGAAACGGTAGACGGGCGTGTTGTAGACCTTGTCGGCCTTCGGCTTTTTAATGCCCAACAAATCGGCGATTTTCTGGGCGGCGATATTCTTCTCAGTAACGACGAGCTTCAAAGCGAGTCCTCCCGATTTCCTACCTATATATAAGGCGATTGCGCAGCGCGATTGGCTTACGGGCAAAAGCGCCACAGCACCCATTGCAAGCGGTGCGAAAGCGACCGAATTGCGAGCGCATACATGCTAAACGCCCGATAGCATACACGAAATTGCAACTATCGGGCGAATTTTTATACGAGACGATATTTTGCGAGCGCAAGCGATACGTGGCGTGCAGGCCTTTATCGAAATGTTTTTCTTTGTCCAAACCGGCATATTCACGCATGCGCCCCCTTGATTTCGCGCTACTCGACCGGCCTGGTGCGACGCATGGCGGGAATAAGGAACACGCAGGCGATCGCGACCGCCGCAGCGCCGATGAGCGCACCCGCGAAGCATACCGACCCCATGCCAAAAGCAGTGCTCACCGCGCCGCCCACCGCCGAGCCGCCGCCGATTCCCAAGTTAAAGATGCCCGAGTAAATTGCCGTGGCGACCGCCGCCGCATACGGAGGCGCAAAGCGCAATATCTCAGACTGGTAGGCCACGTTGAATGACACGCCGCAAATGCCCCACAGCACGAACACCGCAAGCACCGAGCCCATGCCGCCGAGCGCAGCGGGCATCATAAGCGCGAGCGCGAGCGCCACGCCGGCGAGCGAGACGCGAATGTACCAATAGCGGCGGCGCTTGCCCACGTAGAAGCGCGCGAACAAAAAGCTGCCGATAACGCCCGCCACGCCAAACATCATGAGCGAGGTGGTGATGGCCTCGTCGGAAAGCCCGCCTATCTGCTGCAGATAGGGCTCCACGTAGCTGTAACCCGTGTAATAGGCCGTGGCAATGACGGCCGTGCCCACAAACAGCGACAGCAGTACCGGGTTTTTCACCAGGCTGGGAAGCTGGCTTACCTTAAACGGCTCGCCCGCACTCATTTTCGGCACGGCGAAGAAGAGCACCACGAGCAGCGCAACCGTGAACGCCGCGATGCAAGCGAATGCCATGCGCCAGCCGAGCGCCAAGCCGATGACGCGTCCCAAGGGCAAACCGAGAATCTGGGCGATTGAAGAGCCCGTAACGATGGCGGAAAGCGCAATCGAGCGATGCTCGAGCGAGACGGCACGCGCCGCGATGGAAGGCGCGATAGACCAGAAAATCGCATGCGCGCACGCGACAATGAGACGAGCACCCATAAGCGGGAAATAGCCGGGGGCAAGCGCCGAGCAGAGCTGCCCCACGCCGAACACCCCGACCACTGCTAAAAGCAGCGGACGGAAGCTGAACCGCGATGTCGCCACCATAAGCGGCACCGACAACAGGCACACCGCCCACGCGTATGCCGTGATAAGAATGCCACCCGTCGCTTCATTCACGCCAAAATCGGCCGAGATGTCAACGAGCAGGCCAATGGGCATGAACTCCGACGTGTTGAATATGAACGCCGCCGCCGCAACCGAGATAATCGCCGCCCATTCGCGAGCCGTTATTTTCCCAGCATTCGATGCCACGCCTTCGCATCCCTTCTTCTCTGCGCAAGACAAACGGGCGCATTCGGGAATCGCCTTCAGCATTCCACCGCGCGAACCGCCGCCTCGCATTCCGCTTTCTGAAGGAGTGGATTATAGAACAAGCCGCCAGGGGCAATAATCCCCCAGCGGCTTTCTTGCAAAAGGTTTACACGCGTAACGTCCCGACCTCAAGCCCCCCCGCACATACGCGAGGCGGCAATGGAAGTCGCGCCCATGAACGTGCGGTCTTTATGCGCCTAGCACCTCGCTGCAGACTTTCGCGCTTTCGGCGGCGTCTTTGCAGTAGTAGTCGGCGCCGACCATCTCAGCGTATTCGGCGGTAATAACCGCACCACCCACGAACACTTTCACATCGGGCGCCTGCTCGCGCAAAAGCGCGATGGTGTCCTCCATGCCACGCACCGTGGTGGTCATGAGCGCCGAGAGGCCCACGAGCTTGATATCGTGCTCGCGCACGCAATCGAGCACGGCCTGCGGCTCCACATCACGGCCCAGGTCATATACCGTGTAGCCGTAGTTTTCAAGCAGCATGCGCACGATGTTCTTACCAATATCGTGAATGTCGCCCTTCACCGTGGCAATGGCAACCGAGCCCTTGTCGGCAACAGCCCCGCTGCCGCCCTGTTCCTTGATGACATCAAAGCCGGCTTTCGCCGCTTCCGCCGACGCCATGAGCTGAGGCAGGAAGAACTTGCCTTTCTCGAAACGTTCACCCACATCATCGAGCGCAGGAATCAGGTGGCCGTTGATGACCTCCATGGCGTCGCACGTTTCGAGCAATTTCGAAACCGCCTCGGGCATGTTGGCCTTGCGGCCCGTGACCACGAAACGGCGCAATCCGAAATCGCCCACATCGTCGAAGGCGTCGCCCGCTGCGGGCGCAGGCGCCGAGGCGCTTCCCTGCACCGTCGCCGCTCCAGCAGCGCCGGCCACGGCCGACATGCTCTTGTTCGCGTATTCGGAAATGTAGCCCTGCGCCGAGACGTCTTGCCCGCACAGCACGCGCCACGTATCGACGATTTCGCGATAGCGCGCGGAAAGCGGGTTCAGAATGGGCATGTCGAGGCCCGCCGAAAACGCCGCCGCCAAGAAGGTGGCGTTCACGATTTCGCGCAAAGGCAGACCAAAGCTCACGTTCGATACGCCGAGCACCGTGCGCACACCCAAGCGCTCCTTCACCATCGTGATGGCGCGCAAAATCTCGACGACTTCAGCCTGATTGGTCGACGCGGCCATGACCAGGCAATCGATGAAGATATCGCTGCGTGGGATGCCGTATTTGTCGGCTTCTTCCACAATGCGCTGAGCCACGGAGAAGCGGCCCTCAGCCGTAGGAGGTATGCCCTGCTCATCGAGAGCGAGGCCCACAACCGCGCAACCGTAGTGTTTGGCGATAGGCAGCACGGCATCGAGGCTTTCTTGCTTGCCGTTCACGGAGTTGATAATCGGCTTGCCCGAATACACGCGCACGGCAGCCTCTACGGCAACCGGATCCGACGAGTCGATTTGCAAGGGCAAAGGCGACACGCCCTGGATTTTGCCCACGAGCGACACGAGCGTCGCCGCCTCGTCGATTTCGGGCAGGCCGGCGTTCACGTCGAGCGCGTCGGCGCCCGCTTCCGTCTGGGAAATGGCTTCGCCCAACACATAGTCGAGATTGCCTTCGCGAAGCGCGGCCTTGAGCTTCTTTTTGCCCGTAGGGTTGATGCGCTCGCCAATGGTGGCAACGTCGCGGCCAACCAGAAGCGTGGCATGGCTCGCCGACGTAATGCCGCACGCAGGAGCCACATCGCGCTCGACGGGCGCGCGGCCCGCCACGAGCACCGCCTCTTTCGCGATATAGTCGGGATTCGTGCCGCAACAACCACCCACAACCGACACGCCTTCGTCGACCATTGCCGCCACGGCTTCGATATATTCATCGGGCGCCACCGAGAACACGGTTTTACCATCGACGATGCTCGGCAAGCCAGCATTGGCCTGCACCATAACGGGAACCGTGGACGCCTTGAGCATTTCGCTTACCATAGGGCGCAAGTCGTTGGGACCAAGCGAGCAGTTCACGCCCAAAACGTCAACGCCAAGCGACGAAAGCACGATGGCTGCGATTTGAGGACTCGTACCCAAGAACGTGCGGCCGTCTTCGCCGAACGTCATCGTGGCGAAAATGGGCAAATCGGAGTTTTCCTTCGCAGCAAGAATGGCGGCCTTCATCTCAAGAAGGTCGGCCATGGTTTCGATGATGAACAAATCGGCTCCAGCCGCATCGGCCGCACGCACCTGCTCAGCGAACAGTTCATACGCCTCATCGAAGGGCATTGTGCCGAGCGGTTCGAGCAGCGCGCCCGTAGGGCCAATATCGGCTGCCACGTATTTCGCGCCCGACGCCTTGCCGCACGCAATGGCCGCCGCGAATACATCGGCCACGCTGGCAGCATCGCCAAGCTTGCGGCGGTTCGCGCCGAAGGTGTTGGCGGTCACGACTTCGCTTCCCGCCTCCACATACTGGATATGAATACCCGTGATTTCCTCGGGATTCGTAAGGCATAAAAGCTCCGGAAGCTCGCCCGCCTCAAGCCCCGCCTGCTGCAGCATGGTTCCCATCGCGCCGTCGAATACCAAAAAACGCTCGCCACGCAACACGGCGGCCATAGTTTCGTCGCAGCGCACAACACGCATCGCGCGCGTGGGATTATCGTTGATAGGCGTCATAACGCGTCCCCCTTCGAAATGAATGCGGCCATTATCGCGCAGAAACGAACGAAGGGCCTCCACATTGACGGCCCTTCACGCGACTTTCTACCAATTGGCGCAAAACTATTCGGCAAGGCTGCGCAGCAAGGCGATTTCCTCGGCATAGCCAGGCAGTTCATTGGGGGTTTCCAAAATGAACGGCAACTCGCGCAGCGCGGGATGGTTCACGATGCGCTCGAATGCCTCAACACCGATGAAGCCTTGGCCGATTTTCTCGTGACGGTCTTTGTGCGCACCGCAAGGGTTTTTCGAATCGTTGATATGCACTGCGCGCAAGCGCGGCAACCCCACCACGCGATCGAATTCCTCCAGCACGCCATCGAGGTCGCCCACGATATCGTAACCGCCATCCCATACATGGCACGTATCGAGGCACACGCCCACATGGTCAGCAAGTTCAACGCGCTCGATAATCGCCGCAAGCTCCTCGAACGCGCGACCCACTTCAGTACCCTTGCCCGCCATGGTTTCGAGCAGCACCGTAGTGGTTTGTTCAGGTGCGAGCACCTCGTTGAGAAGGCCCGCAATGAGCTCAATGCCACATTCGGCACCCTGCTTCACGTGACTGCCCGGGTGGAAGTTGTAGTAGCTGTGCGGCACAGCTTCCATACGCACCAAATCGTCTGCCATGCACATGCGGGCGAATTCGCGCGCCTCGGGCTTAGCCGAGCAAGGGTTGAGCGTATAGGGGGCATGCGCCACCAACGGGCCGAAATCGTGTTCGACCATGAGCTCGCGCAATGCCGCGGCATCGGCCGCGTCAATCGCCTTGGCCGAGCCGCCGCGCGGGTTGCGCGTGAAAAACGCGAACGTATTCGCGCCAAGGGAAAGCGCCGTGCGTCCCATGGCCGCAAAACCCTTCGAGGTAGACAGGTGGCATCCAACAGTGAGCATAGAATCCTCCGCCAAAACGAGCAATCATACGCGGCATGCGCCGCACGTATTCGATGCCGCATTATAGCCCCTCTATAAGGAAAGCGGACCGCACCATGTGCGGTCCGCTTTCAAGCTTCGGCTGACGCGAGGGAGGGAGAAACGCTCAGCCGACAGGGGGTATCGAAAATGCGGGCGGTGCGCCCTTCTCGCTTAAAGGTTCGCGACGTATTTGCCCATAACGTAGCCCTGGGTATGCGCACGGCCGAGAGACAGACCAGGCATCCACATCGTGTAATCAATGCCGCAATAGAAATCGCCTGCGGTATTGCCAATGGCGTAGAGGCCCTTGATCGGATCGGAGGAATCGGCCTTAAGCACTTCCATGTGCTCACCGACATGCACGCCGGAGACGATGGCCGACACGCGAACCTTGCGGTGAATGCCATAGAACGGAGGGGTGTCGATCGTGGTGAGCCACTTGCCTTCTTTACCGAAGTCTTCGTCTTTGCCTTCGGCCGCAAGCGCGTTGTAACGCTCAACGCTCTTTTTGAATGCGGCGGCATCGGTAATGCCCAGCTTCGTGGCAAGCTCATCAAGGGTGTCGGCTTTAAACGTCGCGACCTGATCTTCGTACACGCCCTTCTTCTCGCCGCTTTCCTCGGGCATATACGCCTTCAGCGCATCGGGGTCGAACAGCTTGCCAGGCCACGACGCGGCCTGCGTCATGTAGTTCGAATCGAAAATCTGGCAGTAATTGCCCGCATCCTCCTCGCTGCGCAGGAAGCAATTCATGCGAGACATACCGGCGGTTTCATCGGCAAAACGCTCGCCGTTCATCTTCACAGCCAAAAACGGCATGTCGCACATAGAACCCGGACCGGCGTCGAAGTCGTGCAGCATCTTGGTGTGGGCGATCGGCTCGATTTGGCCGCCAGCCCACACGGCCATCTTAATGCCGTCACCAGTCTTGTTGTTCTGCTTGCGACCCAAGTAATGCAGGTCGGGCAGATAGTAATCCATCATCTCGTCGTCGTTCTGGTAATCGCCCGTGGCAAGAATAACGCCCTTCTTGGCATTGAACTGGATATTGCCATCAGCGCCCTTGGCGATAACGCCCGTGATGCCGCTGTCGGCATCGCCCACGAGCTGCTTCGCCTCGGTGTTATAGAAAATCTCGACGCCCTGCTCTTCGGCATAGTCGGCCAAGGCGCGCATGCCGTCGCCCGTGTTATAGGGCTTCGGGCCGAAATCGATGGACAGATAGCTCAACGGATACCCATTCACGGTTTTCACCGTAGAGGTCCACTTTTTGGTCGTATCGGAAACCTGGGCGCCGACCTTCTGGGCAAGCTCGAAGATCCACGTAATCGCCTCGCCGGAATTTTTGGCCCACAGTTCAACTTGGGCACGGTTGCCGCGGAATTGGTGCTCCTTGAGCAGCATCGATACAACAGCGGAAACGCCCGCGGGGTCGGAACCGTCAAGAAGAATGCCCGTAGCGGTATTGCCCTGAGAAATCGCAGTCGCTTCTTTCTGGATAAGGGCAACGGTCGCGCCAGCCTCTTTGGCGGAAATCGCGGCAGGAACGCCTGCAGCGCCAGCGCCGACAATCACGACATCGTATTCCTTTGTTTCTTTGATATCGGTAATGGGGTCAGGCGCAGTAAGGAACGACGGCGTGCCAGCGCGATAATGGCCTGCGATATCGTTGACCTTCTTGTCGTCGGCGGCGGCGTTTCCGCCTTCCGATTTCTTCTCGCCAGAAGGCGAGCAGCCCGCGAGCATCGAAGCGCCCATAGCGCCAGCGGCTGCAACTCCACCGATTTTGAACAAATCCCTACGGCTCATTTCCTTCATGATGAAACCCTCCTTGTTCATTCTCGTTTCGACGGAGCCCTGCACATTGTGCGATCCCTTTTGCCCCGTCGGCATAGCTGCACCATATGTCCGAAAAAAGGCTGCGTAATCGACCGCACAGGGCAGATTCTGGGTTTAAATATGTAACACACCCCTATAACACCCAAATCGAACAGGCGTTTCTTTCTTTCTACAACAACTGCTTTATCCAGCTTGCTGTCCTGCCGCAGCAACGAGGGCCTTATAATGGTGGGCAAGGTTACGTGCCGGGAGGGGTTTAGGCACCATGGGAAATCAAAAAGATCGCGTTATACGCAACGCAAACGTACCTTTTAGCTCGGCAGGGTTTTTACCGCTCGCTTTTTTGGGACTCGGCATCTATCGCGCATGGATCGAAATTGTCTTCGTCGGATCGTTCGTCGACTTCCCGTCGGCACACTTCGCGACGCGAGACCTCTTCGATATTGTTATGAGCATCGTTCTTTTGGGCTGCGCGCTGGGAGCGCGCAAGGTTTCCCCGTTCTATTCGAAACACGCCGCCTGGGTGCTTTGCGGCACGCTGCTCACCCTCGCAACCGTGTGCACGTTTTCATCATTGTTCTATCCAGGAATCGCCGAACACCTTGCCATCGTCGCGTCGATTGCGGGCGGCATAGGCATTGCACTCATGATCCTTATTTGGAGCGAGCTCTATGGATGCATGAACCCCATGCGTGTGGCCTTCTATTATTCGGGGTCAATTATCGTAGGCGCCCTCATGATATATATCTACCGCGGTTTCGCCATTCCATGGCTCTTCGTCATGACCTCGATTTTGCCGATATTCTCGCTCCTGTGCGCCGCCCGAAGCTTCAATGTGCTTCCGGGCGACAATCTGCCAAGCACCACATGGGCCAAGTTCTCCGCGCCTTGGAAAATCATCATCCTTATGGCGATTTACGCTTTCGCCTACGGGCTGCTCGAGAAATACCTCTATGCAGGCACGTTCGGCCCCCATTCGGCGCTGGGCACCGTCGCGGCCGCGCTCGTGGTTATGGTGGGCGTTGTTCTGCAGGGCAAGAATTTCGACTTCGGCACCATATACCGCACGGCCCTGCCGCTTATGGCGGGCGCGCTCATCATTCCTTCGGCATTGGGCCTGTTCGACTCATTCTGGGGCAACTTCTGCGCCACCGGAGGCTATACGGCATTCTCGATTCTCATCATGCTCATTCTGGCCAACATCTGCTACCGCTACGGCGTTTCGGCGATATGGCTCTTCGGCATTGAGCGCGGCGTTCGCGCGCTCTTCATGATGCTCGGACGCTACGTCGATGCGGGCATCGACGCCATCGCGCCCTCATCCCTCAACGGCGACCTTGTGTCTTCGGGCGTCGCCCTTCTCGCCATCATCGGCGGCACGGTCATCCTGTTCTCGGAACGCGAGTTGGCAAGCCGCTGGGGCGCGAAGTTCCTCTATGCCGAAAACGGCAGCGACCCCATTGAAAAAAGGCATGCGCTCGTCGATCGCTGCGATGCCATCTCGAAAGAAAAAGGCCTATCGGCGCGCGAGCAAGAAGTTTTGCTGCTGCTCGCACAACACAAAACGATTTCCGATATCGAAAATGAGCTCATCGTAGCCAACGGCACCGTCAAAGCCCATATACGCCATATTTACCAAAAGCTCGACATTCACTCGCGCGAAGAGCTGTTTGAGATTTTGGGCACGCAGGCGTGCGAAGAGAAACAAACAGCCAATGACGAGGATTGTTTCTAGCCTCAAACAAAGCGGGCTCCTTCAATAGCGAAGAGTCAATCAATCAATACAATTGAATATATCGCCTGATGAATCGTCCAATTCGATTTTGTTCGAGATTTGACTTGCGCAACTGTGCATAGTGTATATATACTGTGCTTACTGGTTATATACACGTAAAGGAACCATCGTGGACATCATCCTATCCAACTCGAGCGACAAGCCCATCTACGAGCAAATCGCGTCGCAGATTCGAGCGCATATTTTGGCGGGCACATTGGTGAGTGGCGAGAAGCTGCCATCGATTCGCGCCCTTGCAAACGGGCTCGGCGTGAGCGTCATTACCACCAAGCGCGCCTACTCCGATCTAGAGGAAGCGGGCTTCATCGAAACCGTCCAGGGCAAGGGCTGCTTCGTCGCAGCAGGCAATCAGGGGCTTCTGCGCGAAGAAGAGCTGCGACGCATGGAAGCACTGCTCGCACAAGCGGCGGCGCTCGCCGAAACGCTCGGCGTTACCCGCGCCGATTTGCATAAGGCGCTTGACCTCGTAGCCCCCGAAACGCGTGAATAGAAAGGCGGCATCATGGCGAACCTTTTGGAAATCAAAGATGCACAGCGCCAGATTGGCGACAGCTTCGCGCTGTGCAACGTGAACCTTGCCGTAGCGCCAGGCGAGATCGTCGGTTTCGTCGGCGCAAACGGCGCGGGCAAAACCACAACCATTCGAGCCGCGTTGGGGCTCATGAAACTTGATGCCGGCGAGGTGCGCCTGTTCGGCGAGCCCTTCGGCCCGAATGCGCCCGACAGCACACAGCGCCACGTGCGCTCACGCATCGGCGTGGTGTTCGACACCTGCCCCTATCCAGCGGAATTCACCATTGCACAGATGGAGCGCTGCCTCGCGCCCGCCTTCCCCACCTGGGACAAAGCGCAGTTCTGGCGCCTTGCCGAGTGGTTTTCGCTTTCTCGCAAGGCGAAAGTGAAGGATCTCTCCCGCGGCATGGGCATGAAACTGCAGCTTGCCGTGGCGCTTTCGCACAAGGCCAATTTGCTCGTGCTCGACGAAGCCACCGCGGGGCTCGACCCCATCGCTCGCGACGACGTACTCGCCACCTTGCGCGAATTCGCCACCCAGGAAGGCCACGGCGTGTTGCTGTCGAGCCATATCACAAGCGATTTGGACCGCATTGCCGATCGCGTTGTGGCCATCGATGACGGCCGCATCATTTTCAATATGCCTCGCGAAGAAATTACCGACATGGCAGGCATCGCCCATTGCACTGCAGAACAGGCTCACACGATTCTCGAATGCGTCGAAGAAGCGCTCGTTGAGCGACGCGAATTCAGTTGCGACGTGCTCGTGCCCAACCGCTTCGAGTTCGCCGAAGCATTTCCTGAAATCCCCTGCGACCACGCCTCAATCGAAGACTACCTGCGCTTTACGTTGAAAGGAATCGCGCAATGAAAGCGGCATTGAAATCGGAATTTGTCATCTTTGGTACCTTCATGCCGGCATTCGCCGTGATACTCGTACCTGTTTGTGCCATTATGGCGTTCGCCATAGGCAATTGCATTTCAGCGGTCGCCTGCGTGAGCGCCATGGTTCCTATGATTCTCATGTTTTCACTCACCTCGTATGATGATCAAAACGGGTGGAAGCGTTATCGCGCATCGCTGCCTTTCTCGCGTCGCGATGTTATTGCCGCGCGATATGGCTCGATTCTTATCGCGTCCCTCATCGCCGCGGCGTGCGCGACGATGCTTGGCATCGCGCTCAATGCCATTTTGCCCTCGTTCGTCCACGATTTCGAAGCAATGCCAACGACCGAGGTAGCAGCAGGGTCACTTTTCGCGACCTTCTCAGTGGTTATCATGGTGGCCATTGGCGAGCCGTTCCTCATCAAATTCGGCGCCACGAAAGGCGTACGCTATCTCATGTGCTTCGCCATTCTCTCTTTATGCATTTGCCTCGCGATTCTGAAGCAGACGTTCGACCCCATGCTGCTGCACAATCTCGACACCTGGGCCGATGCCCACTTAAGCCTTCTGTTCGTTTCGCTGACCGTCGTATCGCTCGCACTTTTCGCTCTAAGCTGCGCCATAAGCACGACGATTTACCAGCGAAAAGACCTCTAACTATCCGCGTCAAAGCAAGTCTCGAGCCCAACCCGGCAACTTCATTCAGCCCCTCACGCAAAAAGGCGAGCCGTCCAAAACGACTCGCCTTTCCTTATAGGCGCCGCATTGTCGCGATTTTGCCCGCCGCAACGCACAAGGCGCGAAGCGGCAGGGCGCTGGGGCACGCTTACTCTCGCATGGTCTGCTTCGCCTTCATTGCGAAAAGCGCCGATGCGCCTACGAGCATCGCAACTGTCGCAACCAGCCCAACCGTTGGGGCTTTATAACCCACGAGCATCACACCTACGCCGAAGATTGCCATACCCGCGCAAAGCACCGAGAGCCATTTCTCGTAGAGACGTTTTTCCGATGCGTTCCCTTGCTCATTGGCAGAGCTCCCCCGCTCCTCAACAACACTCCTGCGTCTTTGAGAGGCACCCTTCTTGTTCGCCATGCCGTTCATTTAAGCCACATCCTCTTCAGCAAGGCGCCCGCTAAACACGCGATAGGCAATCACGTGATACACCAGCACCAACGGCACGCCAATGCAGGCAATGCCCGTCATCCATGCGAGCGACGTATCGGACGACGCGGCGTTCATGAGCGTAATGGGTTCGCCCACGCTGCCGGGTGCCGCAACAACCAAATTCGGGAACAACGACACCGCAGCCAACGCCACCAAGCATACCGCCGCGATTGATTGCAGAACGAAGGCGGCCAGATCGTTGCCCTTTTTCGCCTGAGCAATCGATGCCGCAATACACACGACGAAAGCGATGGCAAAAATCGCACCCGCGACCAGCATGCCCGGGGCGAACTGAGGTTTCACCACGGCAAATGCAAGCACAGTCGCCACCACGAACAGCACGAGGACCACGACGTGCCACACGCGACGCTGCTTTTCCGCACGCCCGTGCACCGCGCTCGTGCGTTCAGTCTTCAGCGCCACCCATGCAGCGCCCGCCGCCATGCACATCGCAAATCCCAGCGCGCCAACGACGAGCGTAAACGGCGAAAGCAAGCCAAGCAGCGGCACACCCGCGTAGTCGCCGTTCGCCGCAAGCGGCACGCCGGCAATCACGTTGCCGAGCGCCACACCTAACAGCAGGGCAGGCAAAAACGAACCGATTGTAAAGCACGCATCCCATGCGCGGCCCCATTTCGGGTCGTGCGCGCCAAACTCAAGCGACACCGCACGCACGATCAGGCCAAAAAGCACGAGCATGACCGCCAGGTAAAACCCCGAAAACGTCGTGGCGTACGCCGCGGGAAACGCAGCAAACAGCGCGCCGCCCGCTGTGAGCAGCCACACCTCATTACCATCCCACACAGGGCCGATGCTGCGACGCACAAGGGCGCGTTCGGCGTCGGTTTTCGCAAGCGCACGATAGAGCACGCCTACGCCCAAATCGAACCCATCGAGCACGAAATAACCCGCGATAAGCACGAATATCAAGAAAAACCACAGTACAGCGAGAGCACTCATCGCTATTCACCATCCTTTGCATCGCAGGTCTTCGCAGCAGGCTCTGCCGCCGCGGCGCTCTCAACAGCCGCAACGGCATCGACGGGGCCGCGCTTAATGAAGTGCGAAATCACGCGCACCCAGCCAATGAACAAGAACGCATACACCACCGCGAACAAAGCCAGCGTGAGCAGCAGTTCGGGCGCCGACACCGCCTGCGATATGGCGTTATTCGTAAGAAGGCTCACGCCATCGGGACCTGACGTCGACGGATACACGACCCATGGCTGTCGGCCGACTTCGGCGGTAATCCAACCAACCTGAATGGCGATAAACGGGAACAGAGGAGATACGATGAGGAGCTTCTGCAGCCAACGCATGGTGGCAATGCGCCCACCACGCATCGAGAACGCAATCGCAAGAATCGCGGTGAGCATAATGAGGCCATACATCGCAACCATCAGGTGATACGACTGGAACACCATATTCACCGGCATGTCGGCGACGTTCATCTCGCCATACTTTTCGGTTTCGGCGAGCGAATTGAGACCGGCATATTCGGTATCCCACGTGCCCGTCGCCAAGAAGCTCGTGCCGCCAGGAATCGCGAACGGAGTAATGACCTGCTGGCTTTCTTCGTCAACCCAGCCAAAAGCGTACAGCGGCGGCACCTCGTCGTTATACATGCCTTCCATCATGGCCAGTTTCGTGGGCTGCTCTTCCGAAACCTCCACCGCCGAAGCATGGGCCGTCACAATCATCGCGCACGATGCGACGATGCCTACCACAGCGCCAATGCGCACGGTTTTCATCGCAAAATCGGAATGCTTGCCCTTCAGCAAATACCACGCTCCAACCGCCATGGACACGAATGCGCCCAAAATGAGCAGCGCCACAATCACGTGCGTATAACGCGGCAAAATCGAGGGATTGAAAGCCGCCGCAAGGAAATCGGTGATAACGGCCTTCGAACCATCGCTCGCAAGCTCGGCGCCAGCCGGCGTTTGCATCCACGAATTGGCAATCAGAATCCACAGCGCGCTCAAGCACGAACCTGCCCACACAAGCCATGCCGACACCATGTAGAACTTAGGCGACACCTTCTTTTCGCCAAAGAGAAGAACACCAAGGAAAACCGATTCCAAAAAGAAGGCGAACAGGGCCTCGGCGGCAAGCGGCGCACCGAAAATATCGCCTACGAAGCGCGAGTAATCGGCCCAGTTGGTTCCAAAAGAGAACTCCATGGTGATACCTGTCGCAACGCCAATGGCAAACGTCGCCGTGAAGATGCGCACCCAGAAATGCATGGCGGCGCCATCTTTTTCATCGCGGCTTCGATAATACTTCGTCGCAAAAATCGCCGTGATAAGGCCCAAGCCTATCGAAAGCGGAACGAATATGAAATGGTAGGCCACCGTTACCGCGAACTGAATTCGCGAGAGCAGCGCCACGTCAAACAACGCGTCCATTTCCTTACCCCCTTGTGTCGTTGCTTATATGTTACCAACTAGGTGTCATATTAGACCGAATAAAAGAAAAATGGAATACTAATTAGGAATTTATATCGTTAATTTCGGAGAGGACAGAGCGACAAAAGAAAACCGCCTTTTATGGCGGTCATCTTCTGTATGGATTGTTTAAAAGACGAGTTCGAGCGAGACGCTCTTGACCCCGATCGCGCGGCACCAGACGGCGCACTCAAGTGGTGCAGCGGTACGTAAGAGGCAACGACGGAAGCTAAACAACAGCGGCATCCGAGCGGCGTGACCGCGCGCGAATCCACGCTCGAATGCCGCGAACGGCACCCCAACGGCACGTGCGACGTTCACTTCAGCGCGCACACCGTGCCTCGGGCTCGCGACATGCAACCTATGCCTGATAGACGGCCTTAACAAGATATTCGACGTTGCCCTCAGCACCCTTGATGGGGCTTTCCACCGCGCCCTCAATTGAGAAGCCGACTGCAGCGAAAGCATCGGAAACTTCCTTCACAACGCGCAGTCGAACCGATTCATCGCGCACGATGCCGCGGTCGGTTTCGTCGTGGGCGCTTTCGAACTGGGGCTTCACGAGCAGCAAGCACACCGTGCCAGGCGCGCACAATGCAGCGAATACGTCGGCCAATCCGGCCAAGCCAATGAACGACAAATCGGCCACGACGATATCGAACGGCGCGCCAAGCTCGGCAGGAACGGCCGTTTTGATATTCGTGCGCTCGAACACGCGCACACGCTCATCTTCGCGGAGCTTCCACGCGAGCTGTCCGTAGTTTACGTCGACGCACGCGACTTCGGCGGCGCCCGCCTGAAGCAGACAGTCGGTAAAACCGCCCGTCGACGAACCAATATCGATACAGCGTGCGCCACGCACATCTTGAGCGAACGCATCAAGCGCCCCTTGGAGCTTGTGCCCGCCACGGCTCACATAGGCGCGACGATTGCGCACAAACACATCGGCATCGGGGCTCACCAATACCGCAGCGCTTGTAGGATACACGTCATTCGCACGCACCTCATGCGCGAGAACCGCGCGCAACGCTTCACCCCTATCGGCGAAATAGCCGCGCTCAATGAGCAAATCGTCCAAGCGGATTTTCTTCTGTTTCGGTTTTTTAGGTTGCGGCGCACCCGGCTGCGCAGTTTTCTTCGCCACGCCTACAGCTCCGCGTATTTCTCGCGAATGCGAGCAGCCATGCCGCACGAATCGATGCCGAGCATATGGTGCAGCTGAGGCACCTTGCCCTGCTCAACGAATTCGTCAGGAATGCCAAACGTGAGCACGGGCGGCACCTGCGCCGGCGGGTTTGCGGCAAGAGCCTCCAGAATGCCTTCGCCAATGCCGCCTTCAATGGCGCCTTCTTCAGCCGTGCACACGAGCTTGCATTCGAGCGCGGCCTTGCGAACCGCCTCCTCGTCAAACGGCTTAATCCAACGCATATCGACAACGCGCACGGAAACGCCTTCCTTAGCAAGGATATCGGCGGCGCCCTCCGCCTCCTGCACCATGCGACCGAACGCGAGAATAGCCACGTCGGAGCCTTCACGCGTCGTGCGAGATTTGCCCTCTTCAAGTACCTGGGGCACAGCGGGAAGCTCGACGCCCCGCGCTTCGCCGCGCGGCCAACGAAGAACGACCGGGCCCTCGAGCGCCAAAGCCGTATGGAGCATATGCACGAGCTCGGCCTCGTCGGAAGGAGCCATCATGCGAACGCCAGGAACCATGCGACCATATACGATATCGAACACGCCGTGGTGCGTAGGGCCATCGTCGCCCACGAGCCCTGCGCGATCGAGGCAAAACACCACATTGGTATTCGCAAGGGCATTATTGATTACGAGCTGGTCAAACGCACGCTGCATGAACGTCGAGTAAATGCACACGACGGGTTTTTTCCCGCCAAGCGCCAAGCCGCTCGCAAGCGCAACGGCATGTTCCTCGGCAATACCCGTATCAATAAATCGCTTCGGGAATTTCTCAGAGAACGCGGCCAAGCCCGTGCCATCTTTCATGGCAGCCGTGATGGCGACAATATCGTGGTCGCGCTCGGCTTCAGCGACAATAGCCTTCGAGAATACGCTCGTGTACTTCGGGGCGGAGCTTGAGCCCTTCTTCACTTCGCCCGTCGCGATGTCGTATGGCCCAATGCCATGGAATTTGCTGGGGTTTTCTTCGGCGGGTTCATAACCCTTGCCCTTCTTGGTAACCACATGCAAAAGCGTGGGACCGTCGGCCTTAAGGCACACGCGCAACGCGCGCTTGAGCGCGGCGATATCGTGACCGGGAATGGGCGCCGTGCACGTGATGCCGAGCTTTTCGAAGAGCATCTCACCTGGAATGACCATTTGTTTGAAGGAATCTTTCGCGTTGCGGCCCAAATCGACCAGACCGCGGCCAAGCGGACCGCTTGCCTCGAGCACGCTTTGCACCGAATCGCGCGTACGCGTGTATTCGCGGCTCGCACGCTTTTCGCCCAAATAACGAGCGAGCGCACCTACGTTGCGCGAGATGGACATCTCGTTGTCGTTCAGAATAATGACCATGGGCGTTTGCAACTGGCCCAGCTGATTGAGGGCCTCAAACGCCATGCCACCCGAAAGCGACGCATCGCCGATGATGGTAACGATTTTCTCATCGCCGCCATTCAGATCGCGTGCCATAGCCAGGCCCAGCGCCACCGAAACCGAATCGGACGCATGGCCGGAAGGGTGCACGTCGTATTCGCTTTCGCTCGCCTTCGGGAAGCCAGATATGCCGCCGAATTGGCGCAAAGTGTCGAACTCGCCCAAGCGGCCCGTAACGAGCTTGTGGGCATACGACTGGTGGCCCACATCGAAAAGCAGCTTGTCATGAGGGCAATCGAGCACGCTGTGGCATGCCAGAATAAGTTCGACTACGCCAAGGCTCGGCGCCACATGGCCGCCCGTTTTCGACGTGGTCGTAATAATTTGCTCACGAATTTCAGATGCAAGTATGGAAAGCTCCTCGTTGGTGAGGAGCTTCAAGTCCGCGGGGGACGAAATCATATCGAGAATGCGATGGCTCTCCATTAAGGAACTCCCAATCTCCGTATTCAAATTCGGCACCTCGCGGATGCCTTGCGCGCCTAGCGCTGCATCGCGCCTTCCGAAGAAGGCGCATCGCTATCGGAGGCGTCAAGCGTTTCGAGCAGTTCGGTCGCCTTCATGCCCAGCTTCACGGCCTCATCATACAAATCGAGCGCCGCATCGAGCGGCATATCGTCGCCGCGCACCTGCGTCGCGATTTCATCGAGACGATCGCGAATCTGCGTGAACGCCTCGCGATCGAGCGATTCCAAGCCCATAGCGAGCCTTACTCGACGTTTTCGGCCGAATCGGCTTCGGCGGGCTTAAAGTCGGAAAGAATGCCCATCGTGGGAATCTCGGCGGGCGCAGCCTCGGCAACGCCTTCAGAGGCCTCCTCGGTCGGAGCCTCCGCGGCAACACCCTGCTCGCTTTCAGACAAACGAGCCAGGCGACCCAAAATGCCGTTCACGAAGCGATGGGAATCGTCTTCGCCGCCGAATGCCTTGGCGAGCTCAACGGCCTCGTTGATGGCGACAGACTGCGGAACGTCGTCAACGTAGCGCATCTCGTAAACAGCGAGGCGCAGAACGGAGCGGTCAACCACGGGCATGCGGTCGATGGCCCAGTTTTGCGAGCTTTCGCCAATCGCGCGGTCGAGCTCGGCGCGATGCGCGGAAACGCCGCACACCAATTCGCGCGCATATTCATTCGCCTTGGCCTCTTCGGGGACCAAGCCTTCGTCGACCAGCTTGTCGGCGGGCACACCAGTGATTTCACTTTGATACAGAATCTGCACCGCAGCGCGACGTGCGAGAATTCGTTTAGATACGTTGCTCATGCGAATTGGAACCTTGCTAACTAGTTATTGAAACGGATGCCGTCGACATACACATCGACCGACGATACAGTGAAACCGACCTGTGTTGCCACAGCATCGGCGACGGTTTGGCGAACGGCTTCGGCAACCTGCGGAATGGGCTTGCCGTAGAAGACGTCGATATGCACAGCTACGTCGACGCCCTGCTCTTCGTTCATGCTCACATCAATACCCTGGCCAGCCGGCTTTGCGGCGAAGCGGGAACGCAAGCCCGTGAACGTAGACGAGCCAACGCTGGCAACGCCCTCAACCTCTTTGGCCGCGATCGCGACGATGGTTTCCATGACTCCGGGGGCCAGCCCCAGTCCGTCGACATACAGCTCTTCGCTCATGGCGCAATCCTTTCGGCCGATTGATTCATATAGGCAACCTAGAATTGTACTCCAATTCGTGCGCATTCACGGTAAGACCGTAAGAACGCAGGCAGAGACACATTCGCACCAAAATCAGTGGAAGCGGCCGGCGAATGCGGCTCGGGCGAAACCAAGGCGACACGCACTTTCAGTGCGCGAGTCGAAGGCCGAATCCAAAATGCGCTGCCATGGCCACTTGCAGCGCCGGCAACTTCCGTAGTTCGCCAGCACGGCGAAACCCTAGAACATCGCCTTGATGCCGATAAGAACGAGCACCACGCCGCCGACAATCTGCGCGCGATCGCCCAGCAAATGGCCGAAGCGCTTGCCGATGGCCAACGCCACAATGCAACAGAGGAGCGTCGTAACACCGATAATGCTTACCGCGGGCGCTACGGCAACGCTCACTGCGCGCAGGCTCACGCCCACGGCGAACGCATCGATGCTCGTAGCTACGGCCTGCACCAAAATCACTTTAAGCGTCAGCGCGTTGCCATCTTCTGAAACTTCCTCTTCCCCATCACCGCCGCCGCGCAGGGCGCACGCGCCTTCTTTAATCATATTTCCGCCGATAAAGCCAAGAATCACCAGCGTGATGATGCCCGAGTACGTTTCGATGAAGTCACCCACGACGCCGCCCAGGAAATAGCCAAGCAGCGGCATTCCCGCCTGGAAGACGCCGAACGCGACCGGCAGCGCAAGCAAGCGTGCGCGCGAGGCGTTCGGATAGCAGAAGACGTTCGAGATGGTTACGGCGAAGGCGTCCATGGACAACGCAACGCCCAGAAGAACGATCTCTACAATGCTCATGTTCAGTTGTTCTTTCGAATAGGCTCCCGGGTTCGCGATAAAAGCTCGCGAGAAACTGCCCGATTGCAGCGTACAGGCCACCCCGCCTGCCGCCCGCAGCATATGATTGCGCGATTTTACCACCCAGCGGCCCCAAAGCGCGAAAACTTCACCCGTTGCCCGAAAGCCGTTAAATGCTCGTAGCGTTTGCCGGTTGCTGGCCGCGCTCCCACGAAGCCCGAGCCATTAAGCTTCGAGGACAGCCTTTGGGGGCCGTTAGATGCCCACGTTAATGCTTGTAGCGTTCAACAATCCAATCGCCCACAAATATCAAAGCATTGAGTCGGTCTAAGAAAAGGAAAGGGAAACGTCTCGACCTGTTAAACGCTACAAGCATTTAACAGGTCGAGAGGCACAAAAAAGGGACGCTCGCCTTCAAAGCGAGCGTCCCTTTCGCACATAGCGAAAACTTCGTTTACCGTTCGTCAAAACGGAGAAGCAACTACACCAAAGCCACCGGCAGCGCCGCAACCACGATAAGGAAGCGGAGCAGGAAACCGCCGATAAGCACGCCCGCATCAGCAGCAGCGCCAATGTAGTGCGCCTTGGGGGTTTCCTCAAAGCCAGGCTTCGAGATGAACAAAAGCCACGTCTCAACCGCGGTAGGCGCAACCAGGCCAACCACGATGAAGCCAAGCCAGAACAAAACCGCCCAGTTGCCGCACACGAGGCTCATCACCGACTCGAAACCGGCAACGGAGTTGTAGCTCGTGATGAAGCACAGCGAAGCCACCAACACAAGCTCGACAATCGGGAAGCAATAGTGGAACTTCTTCAGCACTCCCACGCTATCGAATTCCTTGGGGAACTTCAGGCCGCCCACAAGCAGCACCGAAGACATCCCCGTGGAAACCGCCGAAACCAAGAACAGAATCGGCAGTAAAGCGTTGTTCCACAGCGGGAACGTCTGGCATACACCGAGCAAAGCGCCCGTGTATGCGCCAACGCATACCGCAAACACCGAGCCCGCGATTTCAAGCCACGCAGGCACCTGCTTCTTCAAGCAGTCAAGCAAAAGCGTGACAAGTGCGATAATCACAAATGCCGCCAGGAACACAACACCCCAGGTCATAACCGAGCACGGGTTATGCAGAAGCAACGCGAAACGCAGCGGGTTGTGCAAACCAGCCTCAGCGTCGAACATCAGCAAGAACAAGCCGATGATAACGACCACCGGAGCAATGACGTGACCGGCGAAGCGCATGCCATGCGCCTCGGGATGCTTCCAGCGCAAAAACGCCGAAGTGATGAAGGCGCCGCCGCCCAAGCCTGCAAGGAAGAGGTACCACGCAATAGGTGCGCCCCAAACTGGTTCAAATGACATGTTCGCCCACCTACCTTACGTAGAAAATCTTGGACTTGGTCGCATCGCCCAAAAGCGGGGTCGCATGCGTCGCGGCAAGAACCTTGGAGACTTCCGAATCGGGGTCATCCAAATCGCCAAACACACGCACACCTGCCGGGCACGCGGTCACGCACGTCGACATCTCGGTGCCATTGAGTGCGCTCACGGTGCAGAAACGGCATTTGTCGACCGCGCCCGTGCGCTCGTCAACCACACGCGCCTGGTAAGGGCACGCAGCCATGCAGTATTTGCAGCCGATGCAGCGACCGTGATCGATGCACACGATGCCGTCTTCGTTGGTATACGTCGCGCCGGTGGGGCAAACCGCCTGGCACGGCGCATCTTCGCAATGCATGCACTGCGAAGGGACCACTTGCAAAGAAGCCGTCGGGTATACGCCCGTCTCAACTTCAGAAAACTTCACGAACGGCATGCTCGAAAGCAAATCGTTCTGATTCTGACACGCCAAGCGACAGGCGCCGCAGCCGATGCACTTGGTCGTGTCGATCACCATTCCGTATCGGGCCATAGCTTATGCACCGACCTTCCTGATCTCGACGGGCACCTCGCATACCATGCCCGCGCCGGTCGCAGCGTCGCTCGCGCGCGGTACGATGTCCCACACGCTTGCGCCATAGCCGGCTGCCTGCGCCATTTCCTTCGATTCAATGCCATAGTGAGGCGGCACGTACACCGCTTCAGGATTGATGAGGCTCGTCACGCGAACCTTCATGCGAATCTTGCCCGTGGAGGTGGAAAACTCAGCCTCATCGCCATCGGCGATGCCGAAGTTGGCTGCCGTCTGCGGGTTGAGCCATGCACGCTCTGCGCCGGAATCTTTCGCGAGCGCCGCAATTTTGTCGGCGTCGGCAGTATAGGTGCGCGTCTGCATGCTCTGAGCGCCCGTAATAAGACGCGGCATATGGTCATTCGGCGCAACCGTAGGATCAGCGTACTGAGGAACGCGAGCCAAGCCCGCCTTCTCGAACGCGTCGCTTGCAAACGGAATCTTGCCCGAATCGGTGCCAATGGCGGGAGCATCGCCCGCGAGCACCGAAGCGCCGGGGATTGCGCAGCA
Organism: Slackia sp.; assembly: GCF_977041755.1. Lineage (NCBI taxonomy): Bacteria > Bacillati > Actinomycetota > Coriobacteriia > Eggerthellales > Eggerthellaceae > Slackia > Slackia sp. The sequence continues at coordinate 45,335 of NZ_CDRRGL010000001.1, read as the reverse complement.
CGCGGTATCGTTCAAACCGTCGAGCGTAATGCCATAGGCCTTGCAGAAGGCATTGTTGACATCATCGAGTTCAAAGGCGAAATCGTCGCCCTTGCCGCACGCCTTCGCCAAATCGGTGAAAATCTGGTAGACGGCGCGAGCCTCGCCCGCAGGAGCCACGGCCTGGTTGCGCTTTTCGGCAACCGACCACTCGGCCGCGACAGGAGCGACAACGCTTTCGACCTCAAGGTAAGTCGCAGCGGGAAGCACATAATCGGCCTTCTGCGCGGTTTCGGTGAGAACCGAATCGATGACGACCTTGAAGCCAATGCCGGACAGGTTTTCTTCAACCTTAGCGGAATCGGCCCAGTCGGCCGCGGGGTCGCACTCAACGAACAGCGCCACATCGGCAGCGCCCTTGGCAGCGGCGCCCAATGCATCCTGGCAGCTCGCATTGCCAAGTTCTCCAGCCTTGGCAATGCCGTCGCCGGAAGCGGAAACCTTCGTGAACGGCGCGCTCTCGAAAACGCCCTCGTCCACAGAAGGAACCTTCGCCAGGAACATGCCACCCGTCTGGTTCACGGCACCGAGCATGGCGTTGAGCAGCACGGCGCAGCGTACGGTCTCAAGGCTCGTCGCGTAGCCGCAGCCGAGCAGCGCGCCCGGGCGAACATCGACATGGCAATGCGGGGCAGCTTTCACGAGGCCTCGCTCCGCGGAATAAATCGTGTCAAGCGACACGCCGCACTTCTCGGCAGCCCATTCAGGCGAATACTGAAGCATCGCAGCGTGGAATTCTTCGAAGCCTTCGCCATATTGTTCGACGAAGCTCGCATCGAAATCGCCCTTCTTGACGATGTCGCCCATGATGCCCAACAAGAATGCCAGCTCATAGCCAGGGCGCACAGCGACCCACTCGTCGGCGAGCATATCGGCGCCAGCGTTGCGCGGGTCAACGGCCATCACATAGCCACCGTTTTCGCGAACTTTCTGGAATTCCTTGACCTCGACCGGGCGCACCGTCTCGTCGCCGCTCGCATCGAGCAGCACGATGTATTCTGCGTTGGCCGTATCAAACACCGGCGTCGTACCCAAAAGAGTCTTATACGCGGCATCGATGTTGGCATTGGTAAGCGCGGAATCGTCATAGTAGTTCGGCGAACCGACAGAAGCCATGAAGCGCTTCGCATACCACGCATCGGTTGCGCGGCCATCTTGGAACAGCGCCACCTTGTTGCCTGCGCCCGTAATGTGGCTAGCGATGTCGGAAAGAGCATCGTCCCAGCTCACCTTTGTGAAGCCGCCTTTGCCGTCGGCTTTCATGGGCTCGGTCACGCGATCTTCGGAAGTCGTGAGCGAAGGCAGGCCCTGGCCACGGCCACACATATACCCGCCAGAATGCGGATGGCCTTCGGCGCCCATAAAGCGCCACAGTTTTCCACCGCGCACCCAAGCTTCGATGCCGCATTTATTCGCACAACCAGCGCACAGCGTCGCTTTGGTGTACGTGACCGAGGCATCTGAGCTTAGGGGCTCGGTTTGCGAGGAAGAACAACCCGTCGAGGTGCCGATTGCAGCCAATGCCGCGCAGCTGGCACCCGCGGCGAGGAATCCTCGCCTCGTCATCATGCTATCCATGATGTGTCCTTTCTCAAGCAAGTCAAATTGGTCGCGAGGTTAGGCCTCGGGGAACAAGGTCGACGTACGAACGATGCCCTTGTCGATCGCCTCTTGGGCGATGTCTTGCCAATCGACGAACTTGATAGCCCCGTTGGGGCACTGCACGGCGCAACGGCCGCATGCGATGCATTTCGTGGATTTGCCAATAACCGGGTCAATTTGCGGCATATTCCACGGGCAAGCCTCGTGGCACAATCCGCAACCGATGCATTTATCGGTATCGACTACGCGCGCGCCAGTCTCGGGATCGGCATAGATGGCATGCACCGGGCAGTTCTTCATGCAAGCTGCGTCTTTGCACTGCTTGCAATGCTCAACGGTGAACTGGCAGTTGCGATAGATTCCGTCGGGGCCGTTCGAGCCCTCGCCGAAGTTATAGTTCGGCCACACACGCACACGCGCGGTGGTCTGGCATACGCGACCGTCGTTGCGCAGCGAACACATCATTTCGCAACGCTGGCAGCCCGAGCAACGGGCACGGTCGGTAACAATAAGCTTAGTCGGTGTAACGTTCACGGCCATGCGACCGCTCGCGATAGTGTCTTCGATGACGCCCCATTTCGCCAATGCGCCACCGGCGATAAGGCCAACAAGACCAACGCCAATGCCTCCGGCGACTACCTGGCGGCGAGTGAAGCCCTTGGGCGATTCCTCAGCTGCAGTTTCGGTCTGCGGCTCTTCAGGCAGGATCGCTTCCCCCTTCTTCTCGTCCATCGAGAGTTCCTCCTTTTTGCACTTCTCTTCGATTGACGCACGATTCCTTGCACGCTTCGCACGAATTGCATAATGGATGCCACCGCATGCGCCCTGTCCCCTGAAGGGGGATAAAAAGCCAGGTAAAGGAACAATACCCTGCAACAGGGTACAAACAGGGCACGGCTTGGAGCACACTGCATTCGACCACTAAAAGGGGGTCAATCGCACACATGTCCTCGCACGCACGCTTCAATGTCACAGCAAAGACTTGGAGAAAGACATGGCAACTGAAAATGTCTCCTATGGTTGGCAGGGCAAGATCGCCCGAGTGAACCTGACCACGGGAGAAATCACCACCCAGTCCACCGACCCGTACAAGTATTTCCTGGGCGGCATGGGCATGGCCAACAAAATTATGTATGACGAAGTTCCCGCGGGCACAGATCCGTTCAGCCCCGAGAGCAAGGTCGTCATGGCCGTCGGCCCGCTCACCGCTTCGGGCGTTCCGCTGGCCGGCCGTACCACCTTCTCGCATCTGTCCACCTACACCACCGATCATTTGGTTGTCGATTCTCACTGCGGCGGCATGATTGGCGCCAAGCTTAAGCTTGCTGGCTGGGATGGCCTGATTATTGAAGGCGCTTCCGACAAGCCCGTCTACATTAAGATTCTCGACGACAAGATCACCATCGAAGATGCTTCCTTCGTTTGGGGCATGGGCACCCGCGCAACCACCGAAGCCATCTGCCGCAAAGATGGCAACAAGTTCTGCGTTGCAGCCATCGGCCCCGCTGGCGAGAACCTCCTTCCCTATGCATGCCTCATTAATTCGCGCAACCACTCCGCAGGCGCTGGCCTTGGTTCCATTTTGGGCTCCAAGAAGTGCAAGGCTATCGTTATCGAAGGCAACGGCAGCGTGAACGTGGCCGACCCGAAGGCCGTCGCCGAGCTTTCCGACTACATGATTTCCGACATCGTGGGCTCCAACAACAACCACGTCGTACCTTCTACCCAGCAGGAGTGGGCGGAATACTACGACAAGGGCAGCCGCTGGACGGCGCGCAAGGGCCTGTACTGGGCTCAGGCAGAAGGCGGCGCCATCGAGACGGGCGAGCCGAAGCCTGGCGAGCTCAACACCGTTGGCTATCGCTGCATGAAGTCTTACAAGGACGACGGTCCCGACGCCGAGAAGTACACCATTAAGATGAACGGCTGCCACAGCTGCCCGATTCACTGCTATTCAGACATGCGTATTCCCGGCTCTGCCGAGCATGGCGGTTTTGAAATCACGGGCAACACCTGCGTGCCGAACTTCCCGTACCTGTATATGATTGGCATTCTTGGCGAAAACGCCGGCGGCGTGAAGAACTTCAGCGAGTCTGGCGTTATTTGGAACCAGGCCATCGGCTCCACCGTGGACGATTTGGGCCTGTGGTGCAACTACGCACAGCTCTACCGCGACATCGCGCACTGCGTTGCCAAGGGCATCTTTAAGCGCGTGCTGCCCGAGGACGAATACAATATGTTCGACTGGGACGCTTTCAAGAACGATGACCCGTCGATTATGGTGAAAATTTTGCGCCACATCGCTCAGAACGATAACGAAATGAGCTATCTGGGCCATGGTCCTATCGTTTGGTGCAAGCGCTGGAACGACATGGAGTGGTTCGACACCACCGCGAGCTGCCTGATCAACTATCGCGGCTGGCCTGTGCACCATGCACATGAGTGCTTCGGCCAGGTTGGCGCTGTGTACAACATGATGTTCAACCGCGACGATATGATTCACTCCGCCGTTAACTTCCAGGGCTGCGGCCTGCCCATCGAGAAAAAGCGCGAGATTGCGAAGGAAGTCTGGGGCGGCGAAGACGCCATCGACGAGGACAAGAACTACACCCCGATGAACGAGCACAAGGCCAAGTTCTGCTGGTGGTCCATTGTCACCGACGTGCTGCATGACTCCCTCACCCTGTGCAACTGGGTGTGGCCTATGACCATGAGCCCCTCGAAGACCCGTGACTACCGTGGCGACCTCGACCTCGAATCGAAGTTCATGAAGGCAGTAACTGGCGAAGACATCACCACCGAGGAGCTCTACAAGCGCGGCGCAGCCATCATGACCCTGCAGCGCGCCAACACGATGCGCGGCATGGGCACGAACGACTTCCGCGGCGTGCATGATGTTTACACCGAGTGGCCTTTCACGAAAGATCCTGACATCAAGCCCTTCACCGCTGGCACCGATAAGATGGAAAAGGAAGATTTCCAAACCGCCCTTACCATGGTGTACAAGGAGTTCGGTTGGGACGAGAAAACCGGCGCACCGACCGCCGACAGCCTCGACAATTACAACCTGACAGACGTGAAGGAAGACCTTCAGTCCAAGGGTCTGCTCTAGGCATAACCCTGCGGGCGGCCCACCTCCCCTCACCGCCCGCTCCTTCTTTTGGAAGCCCGCCATTGTGCGGGCTTCCTTTTTATACAGACAACCATACTGGCAGGGATGCCAGGCACCTTGCTATGGACTCGGACTTATAGGTTTATAGGCATGGATCCTGCCGATATCGAGAAAGAAGAACCGAGGACGGAATCTCTCCCACGGACAACACGAAAACGCAAACTTTGGCATTTCCACGCAGACGCGGCCTCCTTTCGCGCCTTATCCAGAAATCAACTGCGGCGCAGGCGCATCCACGCGGGCGGGGGCTTTCTACCCACGCCGAACGCTCTGACGGAATCCCAGCCAACCTAGACGGCTCGTGCGTCTACCGACAAGCAAATTCAACAAGCTAGAAGCTCGAAAGATCAAGCAACGCGAAGGGTTGCAATTGCTCACTGCAGGCCTTCAGTACGTCAACCGTATAGTTAATATCGTCTTGAGTCGTTTCACTCGAGAGCGAGAAACGCAGAGCGCTCTGGGTACGTTCGGACGGCAGTCCCATCGCAACAAGCACGTGCGAGGGCTCGCCTTCATGGCTAGAGCAGGCACTTCCGCCCGCCGCGCACACGCCCCGTTCGTCAAGCAGCTCAACAAGCGAAGCCGAATCGATGCCCGCAAACGACACATTCAATGTGCCCGGCACACGCGGAGCTGTACCATTTACGCAGGTATTGGCAATTTCAGCAAGAATGCGCTGTTCCAACTCGTCACGAAGCGCCGCTATGCGCGCAGCATCGCTCGCCATATTCTCGCAGGCCTCACGCGCTGCGGCCGCCATGGCAACGATGCCGGCAACGTTTTCGGTGCCACCACGCATCGCGCCTTCTTGATGGCCGCCATTCATGAAAGGCTCCAGAGGCGCGCCTTCGCGAACATACAGGAAACCGACGCCTTTAGGGGCATGGAATTTATGGCCTGAAACGCTCAAGTAGTCCACGCCCAAATCGTCCACGTTCACAGGAATGTGAGCAAATGCCTGCACAGCATCGCAGTGGAACCGAGCGCCTGCGCCATGCGCGATTTCGCCCAGGCGGGCAATGGGTTGAATTGTGCCTACTTCGTTGTTGGCAAGCATAATCGAGGCCAAATCAGCCCCGTTGCCAAGCGCCTGAGCAAACGACGCCTCGTCGACCATACCGCCATCGGTCACGTTCGCATACGCGACATCGAATCCCTCGCCAGCAAGCGCCCGCGCACTGTTCAGCACAGCAGGATGCTCGAACGTCGAAGTCACGAAACGGCCTTTGCGGCCCTTCGCTTTCGCCTGCGCACGCATGCTTCCTTTTATGGCCCAATTATCCGATTCAGTACCGCACGACGTGAAATAGACTTCATGCGGCGCGGCGCCAATGAGCGATGCGATTTCCTCGCGAGCCCGCTCAACCGCAGCGCGGGCCTCGCGAGCCTCCGCATAGAGCGCAGAGGGATTGCCAAACGAACCGCGCAAAAACGGCTTCATGGCCTCAAATGCCGTATCGGACACGCACGTAGTAGCGGCGTTGTCCAAATACACGCGCCGTTTTTCGGTTTTTGTTATTTTCGCCTGCGTCTCCATGATGGTTACGCCTCTTTTGCCGCGCGAAGACGCGATGCGACCTCCAAATCGACCATGGAGTTTCGCAGCGAGCAGTTCTCGCACAGCACGCAATCGAGCGATGCGTCGTCGCAGGCATGCGGTCGAGCGAGCATATCCTCAAACGTGACGCCCTGGCGAATAAAGAAGTCACCGCATACTCCACGAACGGCGCACGCCGCATAGCGAGCCGTATACGACTTGTCGCGAGGAACAACGCCGCGCGCTTCTGCCAAAAGGTCGGCAGAGATGGCGGCGGCTTCTTCCACCGTTTTGCCCTCCATCCAATACACCGCTGCGCACGCGGAGGCAATCATGGCCAAACAGCCATGTGCGCGATAGCCCGCCTGTTCAATGACATGCGTCTCGGGATTCACGCGCGCAAACAACTGCACGGCAATGGTACCGTGTTTGGCCGAACCCGCCATGCCAACGGCATTCACGCCCTCGGGCACACCAGTTTTCTCGGTATCGGCCACAAGCGCCAGGGCCTCATCGGAATAGCCCTCAACGCCATTATCGTTGTCAGTTTGGAACACGTCCCTCGTACGAATATAAGGTTTGCCAACAGGCGCTCCACCAAGCATATCTTCCGGTTTCATTGTTCCCCCTCTTCGGCGCCGTGAGCGCCGTTCGTTTCATATCTCCTACGCGCCTCGTTTGCGCGTTAAAGTCAATTCACGTTTGATTGAAAACGCACTTCACCTACACGTTCATGTATCGTTCGACCGAATACCACTCCGCCAAAGCTTTCGCCTGGGCATCGGACAAATAATCGGTCGAATAGAAATATCGCTCGCCGTTGCTCGCCTCGCATGTTTTAATGTCGGGATACGAGCCCGACTCCTGCACGGCTTGCCAAGCTTGCTCGATTTGCTCGGCATTCCAATAATATGGCTTGCTCGAAAGCGATGCCGCGAGCATGGGGCGCGGATACAGGCGCGATTCTTCACGCGCGTTATCGACAAGCGTCAAAGCGTCATCGCCCTCTTCAGCGAGAAATGCCCAGTGCGCATATGTGTCGGTCATGTAGTCGCTCGAGTACAGATACGTCTGCTTTCCCTCGAGCACCTTGATGTCATCAAGCTTCCATTCGGGGGTCTCAATTTCAGAATCGAGGGAATCGCCCTCGTCAACAGACGGAGCATTCTCACCAGCGACTTCATCCGCTTCAGAGTCAGATGCCGCGACGTCTTCGACGCTGGAATCGGCACTTACCGCATCCGCGTCCGCTACGGCAGCCTGCGCAGCCTCCTCGGCGACCTTCTTAGCCGCGGCCGACGCAGCCTGTGCAGCAATAATTTCGTCGAATGCCAAGTCGGAAAAATCAACAGGAATCAAATGATCGGGCACAATGCCCGCCGCAGCCCACGTACCGGGCGTCGTGAGCTTACCTTCGTTCGAACGTTCTCGAATCATATCGAATGCAGCGGCAAGAGCATCATGCTCGGCTTTGGCCTGGCGCTCTTCGGGAGACATCTCTTCCTCGATGCGCTCCTCTTCCGCAGCGACCTCGGCAGGGTCGTAAAGTCCCGCTTCTTCCAGATTTGTCGCCCCTGTAGCAGCGAGCATTTGAGCCAAGAATTCTTCTTCAGGCGTACGATTCGGCGATGACACCTCCTGAGGCCCGCTCGCCTCTTCGACAACGCCATCGCCCGGCTGAAAACCTGTACCCTCACTGCTCTCGTTAACAGCATTCGGTATAGCTTTTCCCCCTTCAGCCGTCCAAGCCGTCTCGTTTGCATCAGTCATGAGTGATCCCCCTCACGTACATGCTTTCGCTTCATCAAAATGAAACACAATTCAACGAAATCAATATTGCCTAGACGTAAAATGCCGCTATACCCTCTTTAAGGGCATTTATAGGGTACAAAGCTCGGGCTATAATTGCCTCGTTTGAATCCCCGTTACGCGCAAGGGGGCACCGCGCATGATGCACAGGGGATAGAAGGGGGTATTGTGAATCAGGGCGAAGGGACAAACGCCGCCGAGCAACAGAGAGGAATTGCCGGCACGGAAATCACGAGAGAGCTGCTTTTGGCACTCCTGCCAACCTCAATGGGACTCATGCTGGCACGAACCGGCATGATTGTGGGCGCATACGGCAGCTACATGGGGACCGATGCGGGCATTTATACCGACGGGGCGTCGTTCATCTCGCTTGTTCCTCTACTCTTGCTTATGGTCGCGCTTGGCCTTACCGATAAAATCATCCCCAAACGCGCCATCTTCCACAGCACAAACCTTTGCATCGCACTCGAAGCAATAGGAATCGCCGCAGTCGCGCTCATCGAAGCGCATGCACCAGGCTTCGCCGTGGCACGCATGGCAGCGTCGACCCTCGTAACCGCATCGGCATGGATTTGCATGTTCTATTGGCTGCGCCGTTGCCGCGGCGCGTCATGCACGACGGCCATCATCATCGTGCTCGGCGCCATGATCGCCAGCGAGACGATTCTGTACGTGTTCTCGTTCATTCCACGCATGGTTCACTGCCTCATCTTTGCAATGGCAGTACTCGCGCAATACGCCGCCATCGCCGCCGCAAGGCGCAAACCGCTACCCGCAGAAATTGATATCAAATCAACCTCGCGCGGCTATTTCCATTTCGCTCAAAAGAACGCCGACAGCGTACGATTCCTCGGCATTATTGCCATAGGATCATTCCTTATGTCCATCGCCATAGGCTTTTTAAAGGGTTTCCCCGACGGCGACGCCATCCCATTCACACACGTCACGCGGCTGCTGTACGCCCTTCTCATCGACGGCGTATTCATTGGCCTGCTCTGGGGCACCATCAAAGGCAAAAAGAACGCCATGACCATTGGCACCTGGGTCGTTATGCAAGGCCTGGGATCCATCGCCCTTTTGCTGTTCGCGCTCTTTCCCGAGCGACTCGATATTGGAGCCGTATTCGGCAACGCCATGAACGTCACCATGACTGGCTTCATTCTCTATCTGATCGTCGCGTTTTCCAGCTACGGCCACCGCGATACGTACTACTACGCAATCGCCGGCTGGGGTGTTTTCATTTTTCCGCGTTCGCTCGTGCGCGTGACGAGCATCGCACTTTACGCTCAGTTCCCCTCAACCTCGCTGCCGACGGCGCTGTGCGGCGGATTGCTGCTTATTTCCGCCCAGTTCATTTTCCTTCAATTCCTTATGCTCGAACGAGACGAAACCGCCGCAACAAAGGCAACCGCGATAAGCGTGCAGAGGCTGCTCGGCATTAAGGACGAAGCTGCCCCCGGCACCGAAATGCGCAAGGCAATCGTACGTGCGAGCGCTCAGGAAATGCAGAAGCAATTCCTGCTTTCCGACCGCGAAACCGAAGTGCTCACGCTCTATGCCATGGGCCTTACGCAAGCAAAAATCGCCGAAGAGCTCTGCATCGCACCCGGCACGGCGCACACGCACGTGAAGCGTATTTATTCGAAAACCGACCTGCATTCCCGCCAGGCGCTTCTGGACTACATCGAGCGATACACCGATTAGCTTCCGCCGAAGAAAAACCTGCGCGCGAATGCCTCACCATGATTCACATCGGGCGGGAAATCGCGCAAAAAGCGAGGACCAAGCGCTCGATGTAAGCTTCGATTTTTACTCGGTTAGCATCTCTATTTCGTTGTTGCGATTTCGATATGATAGGTTCAACGAAGATTGCACCGAGAAATGAGGGGTAACCGATGTTCTGTACGAAATGCGGCGCGCAACTGCAAGACGACGCGAAATTCTGCACTGCATGCGGAGCGCGCGTCGCCCACCCGAACGCCGCCCGCGCACAAGCCGCCACATGCGAGGCCAATCTTGAGGAAACGGCTCCCCTGCCGCCAAACCCAAGCGCCGACATGGCCACCGACGCCCACGCGCCTGAAACGACCCCGAACGCGAATTCAACCGACAACGTCTCACCTACTCACGCCGCAACGAACCCTGGCGCCCCAAGCGACGCCCCCGCTGGCAAGGCATCGAACCAAACGCTCAAGAGCGCCGTCAAGCAAACCACTCAGCGCAGCCGCCGACGCGTTCCCCTCGTGGTGCTCGTGGCCCTGGCGCTGGCGCTTGCCGCCGGAACCGCCTACGCCGCCTACCGCGTATACGTCGACGTCATCGCGCCCTCTCAGCAGCCGGCACAAACCGAGCAGGCCATTCAGGGCGGCGACGAGCAAAACGCGCCCGCCCAGCCCGAAGAAAGCGACGCGAACGCAGAGGCGCCCGAGGTAACCGAAGCGCCCGAGAACATTCTGCAAGTCTCGCGCGTGCTTGCCCTGGGCAGCGAAGGCGAGCAATTCATCACGACTCATGGGGCAAGCACCAAAACGCCCACTGCCGAAACATCTTGGGGATATGCCGCTCCGTCGTATTCCACCAACAGCGACAGCGTGAACTGGAAAGACACGACGAGGGACATGCCCTACGTCGACAGCTCCGCCGGCTCCGCAAGCGACTATTCCTCGGTTTCGGTCGAATACGGCAATGGGGCGATGTTCCTGGTGCACGGCCTCGACAAGAAAGCTGGCACCTACCAGCCCGCTTCCACCACGCCCGACAGCATCGTCGTTTCCGGCGTGCCCCTTATTGGCCCGATTACATCGAATACCATCGACGACTTCGCCCAGCAATGCGGCTTGAGCGCATCGTCGGGATCATACGAACTCACAACAGAAGCCACCCTGCACGAATACGGCGAAACGACGAACGAAACAGACACCGTCGTATACACGACGAACGCCTTCGCCGGGTATCAAACCGTCAATGACGAAAAAATGATGTGGTATGTGATTTACACGGGCTTCGATTACGACACATCCGAGGGAGGATATTCGCCCCATACAGCGACCATCGGCTGCGCGCCTATCAATTTGGCAGAGCAGCTCGTGTCGTTCTCGGGTCTCTACAGCGCCGAGAAATGGGAGGGCGCAGACGACCTTACAAAGGCCGGCATGCTTTGCGCAAGCATCGTGCAGGAGCTCAATTCAGGCAACGGAGTAATGAGCGTCAATGTGCTCACGGGTGAATTCCGCATGTTTATGAGCGACTCCACAGGTCAAGGGCTCGGCTATTACGACGAATGCACCGAAAGCTATGACGCGAATGGGCTGCTCGTGCTCACGGGCAAAAAGAGCGGCGAAGTGCTCGAAACGGGCATGACGAAATCGCAAGCCGACGAAATGAAACGGAATAGCGGCTTCTAAAGAAAACGCCGAGCCGTCTTTAAGATGGCTCGGCGTCAAATGTTTAGGCTCCGCAAAAGAGCCAAGGGCGAATCGAATTCAAGAGCGCTTCGGCTGCGTGTAAGGGCGCGAACCGCTTCGGCTACATCAGGCCGGGAATCGCGCACAGCGCAATGGGAAGAAATGCAGCGGGCAGAAAATTCGCCACCTTGATATCGGTGATTTTCAGCATGTTCATGCCAATGGCGAGCAGCAACAAGCTACCCGCGCACACCATTTCGGCAATAACGGCATCGGTAAGAAGGGGCGCAAGCGCACTGGCGGCCAAGCTCAACGCCGCCTCATACACGAACACGCACACGCCTGAAAACGGCACGCCAACGCCCAACGTCGTGGCCATCACCATGACCACGACCATGTCGATAAGGGCCTTGGCATACAACGTGGAATGATCAAGCTGCAGGCCGCTTTGCAGCGACCCAAGAATCGCCATGGCGCCAATGCAGATGAACAGCGTGGCGGCAACAAATCCATCGGAAAAGTTGCCAAGTGCCGTCGAACCCTTGAATGCGGCATCGAGTTTACGTTGAATCCAATCGCCAAAACGGTGAATCGCCGCATCGATGTCGATCCAATAGCCCAGAATGCCGCCAACAACGATAGAGAGCACGGTAATGGTGATGCTTTGCCCTTTCACCATGCCCTGCACGCCCACGAGCATCACGCACAGGCCTAAGCCCTGCATAAGGAAATCACCGAGCTTCTGCGATACACGACGCTTGAACACCAAGCCAAGCACGCCGCCGATAACCGTGGCAATGCCGTTCACCAACGCACCCAGAATAACCACAGACGCCCCTTTTCACACAACGATGCGACGCGCCTGCGAAGACACGCCGCATCGATTAATTCATCAGGAGGATTTTCGCTTATTCGGCGGCATTTTCAACCGTCGGGTTCGTTTTTCTTACATCCACCTCATCAAAAGTGGCGGCGACTTCGCGGTCGAGCTTGCGAAGCGACGGCAAAAGGCCAATCGCCAAACCGCCCGCCGTAACCACCACGCCCGAAATCACGAACCACATGGCAACGCCGGTAAATTCTGCACAGGTGCCCGCGAGGCCCAAGCCGATAGGCGAAGAAAGCGCCGTCACCGTGCTGAACAAGCCCATAACGCGACCGAGCTTTTCGGGCGGAACGCGCTTTTGCACCACGGCGAGAAGCGGGCCGTTGTACATCGATTCAACAACGCCCGAGATTGCCGTGAGCACCGCGAACCAGAAGAACATACTCGGCGAAAGAAGGCCCGTGGCAATAAGAATGATGCCCGAGAACGTGCCCGAAAGGGCCACCACGCGCAACAGGCGCTTGCCGCCGCCCCATATAAACAGAATGGCGATGCCGACAAGCGAGAACGCGCCATATATGCCCTCGATGAGCGAGGCCGCATAGCCGTCGCCGTGGAAGTGGTCATACGTCATAAGCGGGAAGAGCGAGTTGATGCCCGTGTACATAGCCATAATCGCCATGACGATGCCGCACAAAATGAGCAGGCCCCTATCGGCGCTCAGCGTCGCAAAGCCCGCCTTCAAGCTTGCGATAGGATGGCGCGCCTCGTCGGAATCGTCGTGGAAATCGGGGATCTTCGCAAGCGTGAGGGCCAAGCACGCAACGGCGCAGCCGGCAGCATTCAGGAACAGGACCATCTGGAAGCCCACCACGGTATACAAGAAAATGCCGAGAACCGGGCCGACCACAAGCGCCATAGACCACAGGCTCTGATTCATGGTATTCACGCGCACCACGTGCTTTTTCGGCACGAGCAGTGGCATCGTGGATTCCATAGCAGGCATGTGGAACGCCTGGCCCACGCTGCGCAGCGCGCCCATGATAAGCACGAGCGGCACCGACACATGGCCCATGGCAATAATCATGCCCATGATCAATGCCATGGTTCCCACGAAGGCATCGGCGGCAATGAGCACGTACTTGCGATTGAAGCGGTCGGCCACCACGCCGCCAAGCGGGGCGAGCAAGCCCTGCGGCAGCATGGAGCACAGCGAAGCGAGGGCCAGCATGAGCGCCGAATCGGTCGTTTCGGTCACGAACCACACGCCTGCATAAATAGACGAATATGCGGTAAGAATGCTCGCCGCCTGGCCGAGCCAAATAATGACAACCGTCCTCAGCCAGTTTTTCGGCAAGGGTGGATGATCGAATTCCTTCACTTCGAGCTGCTGTTCAGACATGTTCGTTACTCCCTTTATGGCGCGCTCCGCGCGCCTTCATCTTTGTGCAGGAGATACCCTAAACTATCCCATAATGGGAGAGTCAACGTCTTTCGCGGATTCTTCGCACCGTTGCCCATGCGTTTACAAAAGCCCCACGAAGGAGATTCCCTACTTCGACGCAGGAATATCGATTACAAAGCGAGTCACGCCATTTTCGCTCGTCGCATCGATGGTGCCGTTATGAGCCGCGACGATCTCTCGCGCAATCGCCAAACCGAGCCCCGCCCCGCCCTGGCGCGTGGCACGCGCGTCGTCTTCACGATAAAACTTTTCGAAAATGCGTTTGAGATGCTCGGGGCTGATTTCGCGTCCCTGGTTCGTGACTTCGATCTTGAACGCCCCATCGGACTTGGCGTGAGCGTCAATCGAAATGGTCGAATCGGGGTCGGCATACGCCACCGCATTCTTAATCACATTCGAAAGCACGCGCGCCATTTTCGTGGCATCGGCGAATACTGTATCGCCTTCGGTGGCGTTCACCTTCAAATCGATTCCGCGCGCTTCCGCTTCAGGATAGAAATCTTCCGCAACCTGATAGCAGAACAACGCCAAGTCGAAGCGCTCGCGCTCAATGGAGATGGCGCCTAGGTTGTAGCGGGTTATCTCGAAAAACTCGTCGAGCATGGCATCGAGCCTGTACGCTTTCGACAGCGCCACGTGTGCATATCGCTGACGCTGCTCAACGGGCATATCGGGCGCCTCCTCGAGCAACGTGAGATATCCCGTGATGGAAGTGAGCGGCGTTTTGGTATCGTGCGCCAAATAGGCCACGAGCTCATTCTTGCGACGCTCAGCGGCAACGGCGGCGCGCTGCTCAGCGTCGTTTTTGCGCTTGATGTCGTTAATTGATTCCTCGGCAAGAGAAAGCTCGCTCGGAAGCTTGAGCGACGCGCCTTTGTCAACGAGCACCACGCGCAGCGAAACGAACAGGTCGTCGAAATAGCGCAGGCTCTTGCGAATGGCAAACGCCATAATCACGAGGATGCCCAACAAAAACAGCGTAATCGCCACGGGGTACTTCAGGGCGCGAATGTTGTTGTACGATGACAAATCGCGCTGCATTTGCTGTCCGCCCGCATATGTCACCGTTTCGATACCCGAGCCCGCATCGTAGGCATACCTCACAACCACCTGGGAAAAGTCGGAATCGAGCGCGGTTGCGGCCTCGTCGTAGAGCGAATCGACCTGCTCGGGCTTGTTGTCCCAATCTTTCGTAGCCGACCACAACGCGTCGTAGACGTTGGCGGCCTGGCCTAAGTTGCGCGAATCAACGGCGGAAATAACAACCTGCTTGGCCGCCTGGGACGCATAAGGCGCGCCCACAAACGACAGGCTATCGCCCTGAACCAAGCCCTGAGAGACGGACGCCGCGTATTCTCCGGCATCGGCCGGTTGCGACGAGATGGTGTACACAGTTTCAGGATTGGCGCCTTCCGTTTGCACGTTCTTGGCGTTCGCCGCACTCTGCGCCAAACCCCAACCCGCATCGGGAACCGCGGTGTCGATGAGCTCGTGCAAGTATTTGCGCACCACGTCGGCTTTAAGCTCGTTTTCTTTCTGTATGAACCACTCGTCGTTTTGCACGCCCGCCACATCGGCCGACACGTACTGCCACGGAGAAGTTACCTTAGCTACTGCCTCGCCCACTTGAGGCAGAACGATAATATTAACCGCCATAGCAATCGAGAAGAAAACAACCGCATACACCACCGTGGCCGCGAAAGTATTGCGAACGATGCGCTTCACGAGAATGCGCGTTTGTTCGGTCACATGCATTTTAGGCGACTCGTGCCTTTTGCGCGCGGCTCGCGCATGTTTGGCCTTGTCGGCACGGGTCTTGTTTTCTGAATCACGCTTCATGGGCTAACCACGGCGTTTTTCGGGAATGCGATAACCAACGCCCCATACGGTCTCGATGAGCTCTTCGGAAGAGTCGACCTCGGCGAGCTTTTTACGCAGGCGACGAATATAGACCATGACTGCATTGTGAGACGAAGACGTGTATTCCTCATCCCATACGTTTTCGAACAGCGCCTTTGACGAAACAGGGGCCCCACCTGCGCGCAAAAGCTCGGCCAGGCAATCGAATTCCTTCGGCGTAAGAGAAAGCTCGCAGCCGTGCAAGGCCGCCGTATGGTTTGTTTCGTCGAGCTCGATGCCGCTCACCGAGAGCACGTCGCTGGGAGCGGGGGCCGCACTGCGACCACGAAGGCGCGCTTTAAGGCGGGCCACGAGTTCGCGAGCCTTAAATGGCTTTGTCACATAATCATCGGCACCCAAGGTGAAGCCAAGCACCTTATCGAATTCCTCGGTTTTAGCCGAGAGAAACACAATGGGCATATCGGTATTTGAGCCGGCCGCACCGCCGCGAATTTGACGGCAGACTTCGAAGCCATCGATTCCGGGCATCATAATATCGAGTATAGCCAGGTCAAATACCTGAGCATTAAGCAATGTGAGGGCCGCATCGCCCGAATGGCAGCACGTGACGGCAAAACCCTCACGTTCGAGCACATGCTTGAGAAGGTCGGCGACCTCAACCTCATCGTCGCATACTAATATGTTCGCTTGGTTCATATCCATGGGCGAAATCCTATCATGAGGGTGCAGAGCGCCCGTGCGCTCCTCTCCATTTTAAGGTTTTGTTCAGAATTATTCAGCCTTTTATCAGGTGCCCTTATGGGATTTTCAACACGCCCCACCCTTATTATGGAAACCGTCGAAGCGGCAAGCATCCACCCTTCCATCGCGCAAGAGCCGCTCGACTCGTGCAAAGCACGATTGATAAACGGCCGGTATTCCCGTTCCCTTCCCTTTGGAGCCGGCCGTGAGCTTGAAAACTCGGCGCTCGGGCATCTCACCCTTCCGGCCACGAGCGCATCCTTCGGGGCTTTCCTCCCTCCCGGCCCCGAAGTCCCTTCCCGAAAGGTCGCCGCTGGCGGCCTTTCGGCATTGAAGAGCCAATATCGCCTCGTGGAGGCAATCGCATTCAAGAACGCCCGCATAGCGTAGGCTTGCCGACGCACGAACCCAACCAACGAGCTTCATCCTTCCCTGAAGCGCATTCCCATAATGAGAAGCAAACAAGCGCACGCCACCAGCAGAGCTATTCAAGAGTCCTCCTGGAAGAACAGCCACATCATCCCCCATCTGCAAACCATTAAATTTCGTTCGCGTACGTTGGTCGTGTTAACTTTTCAACAACAATTCGGTTTACGGTTGCTTTTGCATACCTAAACGGTAGTATGCTCAAATGCAAAACAGTACGTTGCCTTGGGGTAGTCTGGGGAGGCTTGGCAACGTGGTGTTCGCCGCGTATAGATTCGCGCATGCGTGCACGCCTATACGCCAACAAGACCGAACCGCCTTACGGCAACACGATCAAACGCAAGGAGCGCTTTCATGCTGAGCGAACGCATGCTCACGGGGATCGTCAAAAACATCACGAAGAGCCATCTCATCATCGACCCCACGACCGAGAAATTCCTGCCTGGCCCCGAACCGGGACGCAAATACATGCTGTACCTGCACGTACCTTTCTGCGAGGTGCTGTGCCCCTACTGCAGCTTCAACCGCTACCCCTTCCGCGAGACAACCGCGCGACCGTACTTCAAGAATCTTCGTCGCGAAATGATGATGCTCAAAGATATGGGCTACGACTTCGAAAGCCTATACTTCGGCGGCGGCACGCCCACTATTTTGCTCGACGAGCTCTGCCGTACCATCGATATGGCAGGCGAGAACTTCAACATCAAAGAAGTCGCTTGCGAAACCAATCCAAACCACCTTGTAGACCCTTGGCTTTCGGCACTGAGCGGCCGCGTGAATCGCCTTTCGGTGGGCGTGCAAAGCTTCAACAACGAGCTGCTCACGCAAATGGATCGCTGCAAGAAATATGGTTCGGGCGAAGAGATTCTCGAACGTATCGGCAACGCAGCATCGCGTTTCGACTCCCTCAACGTCGACATGATTTTCAATTTCCCTTCTCAAACCGAAGAGATTTTGCTTGACGATATCGAGAAAATCAAGCAATGCGGCTGCCGTCAGACCACGTTCAGCCCGCTGTATGTTTCAAGCGCAACAACACGCAAGATGGAGCAGTCGCTCGGCACCATGGACTACAATCGCGAGTTCGAGTTCTACAAGATGCTCGACGAAGGCCTTTGCGGCGGCGATACCCCTGCGTTCAAGCGCGAAACCGTATGGACGTTCAACCGCTTGAATGAAAAGGGCGAGCAAGACCACGAGCTGCCCGTAGAGGAGCTGCAGGTAAGCTACGACGAATACCCCGCCATTGGCTCGGGATCGATTTCATACCTGAACGGAAAACTCTACGTGAACACTTTCAGCCTGCATGAGTACAACGAGGCGATTGAGCGCGGCCATATGTCGATCATGGGTCAGATGCCCGTGCGCGAGCACGACCACATGCGCTATTGTTTCTTGCTCGGGCTCTATCAGCTGCGTTTCGACAAGCGAGCCTTCAAAGAGATGTTCGGCAAGAGTGTCGACGCGGCGCTGCCCGTTGAAATGGGCTTCATGCGCGCGAATGGAGCATTCGATGTCGACGACGAGGAATGCCTCGTGCCTTCAACCATGGGGCGCTATCTTACGCTCGTGATGTATCGCCAATTCCTCAGCGGCATGAACAACCTACGAGACCAGGCCCGCGCAGCTCTTACTGGGTTCGAACACGAGCTGCTTTTCGGCGAAGGCGTGCCCGTGACCGCATAGAGCGGATTCCCCACTCCCGATTACGCATACTGCGGCCCTCTTGAGGGCCGCTTTTTTTGCGTCACGGCACGAGCAATACCAAAGACACTTCATGCAAGCGAACGTGGCCAAAAAAAGAGGTGCGGTTTAAACCGCACCTCTTTTTTCATGAACAGTATTGGCCACGCATGCAGACAGACCGCCGTGCAAAGCCCGATGAGCGTCAAACCTATTGGTCGGTAGCATTAAACCTCGCGACCAGTACACTGGACAATGCATGAGAGCGAAATGTCGGTCGCTATTCGAGCGTAGCGCCCTTCTTCTCGGGAATGAAGAACATCGCGATGAAAGCGACTACATAGATGCAGGAAACGCAGCCGATGGCGAAGCCGAAGCCATGGCCAGCAGCAATCATCGGAATAACCACCGGAGCGGAAGCGCCACCGATGAAACGGCCAGCGTTGTACAGCGCGGTTTGCGCGGTACCACGCATCTCAGTCGGGAACAGCTCGGCGATCAGGGTGCCGTAGCCGCCAATCATGCCGTTGGCGAACATGCCCATAAAGAAGCCGCCGATGAGCAGCGCCGTGGGATCGGTGAGCTGGCTATAGATGATAATCATTGCAGCAGCGCCAACCTGGAACGTCCAGAACGCAGGACGACGTCCAGCCTTGTCGGCCAAAAAGCCGAAGGCAGAAATGCCGATCATCATGCCCAGAACCGTCACGGCGGTCCACAGACCCGTAGACGTAAGGCTCAGGCCGAGCTCAGAGTTCAGGTACTTGGGAAGCCACGTCATAATTCCGAAATAGCCAGCATTCTGAACGGTGCACAGAATAATGATGATGATCGAGAACTTAGCGCGCTCGGGCGTGGCGAACAGGTCGCTCAGCTTGCCGTGGGCCTTGCCAGAAGCCTTGTGCTCCTCATAAATCGGCGGCTCGGGAACGAACGCACGAATGATGATTGCGATAATGGCGGGAATAAAGCCGACCACGAACAGGCCGCGCCAGCCAAACGCCGCAATGATGGGCGCAGAAGAGAGCGAAGCGCACAACACGCCAACCTGGAAGCCCAAGCCAACGGCGCTCGTGCTTTTCGCGCGATTCTCGGGGCTCGAGACCTCGGCGGCAATTGCCATGCCCAGGCCGAACTCGGCGCCGATGCCCAAGCCAGCGAGGAAGCGGCAAAGGGCCATTACCTCGAAGTTAGGCGCGAAGGCCGAGCCCAGGGTGAACACGCCAAAAAAAATGACCGAATATGTAAGGACTTTAATTCGGCCATATTTGTCAGCAAGTTTTCCGAAAATCAAACCACCAAGGAAGGCGCCAGCCAACGTGATGGAGGTAAGCATGCCTGCAGTGGTATTGTCGACGGCGAACGTCGCCATGATGCCGGAAAGCGCGAAGCTCAAAATCATAAGATCCAAGCCGTCAAGCGCATGGCCCACAGCAGCCGAGAAAACGGCCTTGCCTGCATAGTGCTTCATTTCAGAAGCCTTGCCTTTAGAATGAGTGCTCATTGCTCCCTTTCTGCCGATTATTGATAAACCTTCAGTATATTAAGGGAGGGCGCCATAAAAATAAAGCCTAAATTTGCACATTTTTATGCAGCTTGATGAATTAACGCACAGGAAACAATCGCCCGTCCACCTATGACGCGGGACGCGCGCCTCTATGCGCCGTGCAGCATTCCGGCGAGCGGCGCTTGAGCCTCAAAACGACGAAGCTTAGCTGCGGCGCGCGCTGCCGTAGGCGGAATTCTTGCGATTGCCAAACGCACTCCCCTTGCGAGCCGTCTTCTTCAAATCGGCGAGCACGTCTTTTTCCGATTCGCCTTGCATCTGAGCTTTCAAGCGCACCACCTCATCACGAAGTTGCGCGGCGCGCTCGAAATCCATCGCCTGGGCGGCGGCGGCCATATCGTCTTCCATGCTTGAAATCACACGCATGACTTCGCCGCGCGAAAGCTCGGCAAGCTGTCGGTTCACCTCTTCGGCACTGCCCACCTGGTTTCCGTCGCCATCGTTCATGAAGCCCATGACATCGTTGATAGCCTTCTTGATAGTTTTCGGCGTTATGCCGTGCTCTTTGTTATAGGCCATCTGAATCTCGCGGCGGCGACGCGTTTCAGAGATCGCTTTGTCCATGGAATCGGTGATTTTGTCGGCATACATAATCACATGGCCATGATCGTTTCGCGCAGCACGGCCGATCGTCTGAATAAGGCTGCGGTAGTTGCGCAGAAAGCCCTCTTTATCGGCGTCAAGAATAGCCACGAGCGACACTTCGGGCAAATCGAGGCCCTCGCGCAGCAGATTGATGCCCACAAGCACGTCGAATTCGCCACGGCGCAAATCGCGCAGAATCTCGACGCGCTCGAGCGTCGCGATGTCGGAATGCATATAGCGAGCACGAATCCCCTGATCGAGCAGATGATCGGTGAGGTCTTCCGCCATTTTCTTCGTGAGCGTGGTAATGAGCACGCGCTCGTTGGCACCAGCGCGCTCGCGGGCTTCGTCGATAATGTCGTCGATTTGGCTCGCAATAGGCCGCACATCGATATCGGGGTCGAGCAACCCCGTAGGACGAATAATTTGCTCGACCTGCTGCTGGCTGACCTTTTCCTCATAGTCGCCCGGCGTGGCCGACACGTAAATGAACTGGGGCACGCGTTGCTCGAATTCGTCAAAGCGCAAAGGGCGGTTGTCGAGACAGCTCGGCAAACGGAAACCATGCTCGGCGAGCGTGACTTTTCGACTGCGGTCGCCTTCGTGCATGCCACGAATTTGCGGCACCGTAACGTGGCTTTCATCGATGATGCAGAGGAAATCTTTCGGGAAATAGTCGAGAAGCGTATACGCAGGCTCGCCCGGCGCACGGCCATCAAGATGCCTCGAGTAATTCTCGATGCCGCTGCAAAAACCCATGGTTTCGAGCATTTCCAAATCGTAATTCACGCGCATTTCCAAGCGCTGAGCCTCGAGCAGCTTGCCTTCGGCTTTGAACTGCGCCAATCGATCGCGCAACTCGTCTTGAATGGTTTGAATGGCTCGGTCCATTTTCGGGCGCGCGGTAACGTAATGCGACGCAGGCCAAATGGGCAATGCCTCGAATTCGTTGAGCTTCTCGCCTGTCACGTTGTCGATTTCCTGGATGCTCTCGATTTCATCGCCCCAGAATTCCACGCGCACCGGATTGTCGGCGTACGGCGGAAACACATCAAG
The DNA here is from genome assembly GCF_977041755.1 of Slackia sp. Taxonomy (NCBI): domain Bacteria; kingdom Bacillati; phylum Actinomycetota; class Coriobacteriia; order Eggerthellales; family Eggerthellaceae; genus Slackia; species Slackia sp. Next base: position 23,563 of record NZ_CDRRGL010000001.1, on the reverse strand, counting down.
CGCGTCGCCGCGCACACGGAAGGTTCCACGCTTGAGTTCATAATCGTTGCGATCATATTGGATATCAATAAGCTCGTGAATCACATCGTCGCGCTCAGCGGGCTTTTCCTTATCAAGAAACACCGCCATGCCCGCATAGTCCATCGGCGAGCCAATACCGTAAATGCAGCTGACCGACGCCACCACGATCACATCGCGGCGAGATAGCAGGCTCGATGTCGCAGCATGGCGCAGCTTCTCGACCTCTTCATTGATCGATGCGTCTTTCTCAATGAAGGTGTCGGTCGAAGGCACGTACGCTTCAGGCTGATAGTAGTCGTAATACGAAACGAAATAGACCACTGCATTATCGGGAAAGAATTCCTTGAGCTCGGCCGCAAGCTGGGCCGCGAGCGTTTTATTCGGCGCCATGACGAGCGTGGGCTTCTGAGTTGCCTCGATGACTTTCGCCATGGTGAATGTTTTGCCCGAACCCGTGACGCCCAAAAGGTTTTGGTAGCGCAGGCCACGCTCTACTCCGTCGGCGAGCTTTTGAATGGCCTGAGGCTGATCGCCTGAAGGATCGTAGGGGCTCACAACGCGAAACGGCGCATTCGCAAGACGCACTTCAGGCAATTTGCCCTCCATAGCGGCGCCTTCGATATTGCTCAAGTGGCTGCTCATGCGAACTCCCTTTCACGCGATGCGACCCTGCATCAATCTATGCTATCATAAAACGAACAGCTGTTCGTAAACGCACCGCAAATAAAAAAGGCGCCGCATGCATCGACGCCTTCCCCGTGATCATTCGAGTTTACTGCGCCATAACGGCGTCGTACACGCGCTTGACCTCTGCCTGAGCAGATTCAAGGTCGCTGCCGTTGTCGATGGTGAAATCGGCGATCGCCGCAAGCTGCGCGTCGGTTTTCTGCAAAGCGATACGACGGCTCACATCGGCGGTCGATTGGTCGCCACGCGCACAAGCGCGTTCCATGCGAACGCACGCGGGCGCCACCACGGCAACCAGAGCGTCGGCCCAGCGCACATCGCGCTTGCCCTCGACGCCCGTAGTAACTTCCACAACCACCATGTCGTGCAGTTGGCCCAGCTCGCCGATGCGGCGACGGCACTCCTGCATAATGACGGGATGCGTGATGGCGTTAAGCCATTCCGTATGCTCGGGCATATCGAATGCGGCGGCGGCAAGGCGGCTGCGCACCACCTCGCCGCGCTCATCGAATACATTCGCGCCGAACGTGCGCGCAATGTCGTACTTTACGCCAGGAGTCGTAAGCACGAAATGGCCCACATCATCCAGATTGATGATGCCCGCGCCCAACTCGGCAAACATATGGGCAATGGTCGATTTCCCCGACCCAATGCCGCCAACAAGCGCGATGGTTTTCATCGCCACCTCCAATAATTAAATCCCAAGTCAAGCAAACGTCTGCGATTCGCCGCTCGGCGGAACGGCGAAATCAGCACTTCTCAGCGATGTGATAAATCAGGCTTACCGTATCGTACCATCCCAAGCACGGATCGGTGATCGATTTGCCGTATTCCATGTGCTCGGTGATATCTTGGCGGCCCTCCACCAGGTAGCTTTCGACCATCACGCCCTTGATGAGCGTGCGCAAATCTTCGTTATAGTTGCGATTGTGCAGCACCTCGCCCACGATGCGAATTTGCTCTTTGTGCTGCTTGCCCGAATTCGAATGGTTCGCATCGACCACCACGGCGGGATTAGCAAGCCCCTTCTCGCCGTACATCTTCCACAAGCGAATGCAGTCTTCGTAATGATAATTCGGATGCGTCGTGCCGTATTTGTCAACGCCGCCGCGCAGAATCGCATGCGCCAGAGGGTTTCCATCAGTGGTCACATCGTGCGTGCGATAGATGAAATTATGCCCATGCTGCGCCGCAACAATGGAGTTCAGCATCACCGAGAGGTCGCCCGACGTGGGGTTTTTCATACCGACGGGAATATCCATGCCGCTTGCGGTGAGGCGATGCTGCTGGTTTTCAACCGAACGCGCGCCTACAGCCTCGTAACTCAAAATATCATCGAGGTAGCTGCGATTTTCCGGATACAGCATCTCATCGGCCGCCGTGAGTCCGCTTTCGGCCATAGAGCGAATGTGCATGTGGCGAATCGCCTGAATGCCAGCAGACAAATCGGGCGCGGCCTCGGGGTTTGGCTGGTGCAGCATGCCCTTGTAGCCCTCTCCCGTAGTGCGCGGCTTATTGGTGTAAATGCGCGGAATAATCAGCAGCTTGTCAGAAACCTCGCGCGCAAGCTCGCCCAAGCGGCTCGTGTATTCGCACACAGCGTCTTCGTTATCGGCAGAGCAAGGGCCGACAATCACGAGAAACTTGTTCGAGACGCCCGTAAATACGTCGCGAATCTCAGCATCGCGCTTGGCCTTCAAAGCCTTCAGTTCTGGTGCGAGCGGCAGTTCTTCTTTAATCTGCGCCGGATCGGGCAGTGCCGAATTCACGTGCATTCCCATGAGGAATTCCTTTCCATATGAAAAAGGCCGCAAAACGCGACCATGAGTAATGCGCAAACGAGTTTCCCCATGGTAACGTAAAACCGCGGAAATCGAGCGCTCCGCCGGATCGAAGTTGAATCCCATAGCGAAATACCAGAGATGCGTTCCCGCGTTATATCGCAAGGGTACGCGCCGTGACCCATACATCCGATTGCACGTTCGTCCGGTCGGCCTATAGACCGGTTTGCTCCATGCGTCGTTTGCCCCATGCTTCTATTTGGCCCATAAGCTTGTTTGGCCCATCGCCCACTTAGCCCCATAGACCCGTTTGTTCCATGCATCCCAAAACAACGGAAGCCCCCATATGGGGGCTTCCCGACGTTGCGCAGGTAATCGCTCTAGAGAACGGCGCGATTCATTACAGCCCCGTGACCTCGATGAAGTCGGTATGGGCTTCGCCACGCTGGAAGATTTCGTTTTCCAGCACCGCCTGATGGAACGGAATCGTGGTCGCAATGCCTTCGATATTGAACTCGGAAAGCGCACGACGACCACGGGCCAGTGCTTCATCACGATCGCGGCCCCATACGATGAGCTTCGCCACCATGGAATCGTAGAACGGCGAGATAACCGAACCCGCCTGAACGTACGCTTCGACGCGCACGCCCGGACCGCCCGGAACATCGAAACGCGTAATAGTGCCTGGACACGGACGGAAGCCGTTTTCCGGGTCTTCCGCATTGATGCGGAATTCGATTGCGTGGCCATTCGGCACAAACGGCGCCTCGTCGGCGCAGCTCATAGGCTCGCCCGACGCGATGCGCAGCTGCTCCTTGATAATGTCGACGCCCGTGATTTGCTCGGTCACAGGATGCTCGACCTGCACGCGCGTGTTCATTTCCATGAAGTAGAACTTGCCGTCGTTGTCGAGCAAGAACTCGATGGTGCCCGCATTGCGGTAATCGACTGCGCGAACGGCTTTAACGGCGGCCACCGCCATATTGCGACGCAAGGTCTCGTCAAGCGCGGGCGACGGAGCCTCTTCGAGCAGCTTTTGGTGGCGACGCTGAATGGAGCAGTCGCGCTCGCACAGGGCGATTTGGTGGCCGAAGTCGTCGGCAAGCACCTGAATCTCAACATGGCGAGGACGCAATACGAGTTTCTCGATATACACGTCATCGTTTGCGAACGCGGCCTTTGCTTCGGCCTTCGCCGCCATAAACGCATCGGCGAGCTCTTCGGGCGCGTGCACTTCGCGCATGCCCTTGCCACCGCCGCCAGCAGATGCCTTGATAAGCACCGGGTAGCCAACTCGCTCAGCGAACTCGCGCGCATCATCGACGCTCTCGACTACACCGTCGGAACCAGGAACCGTAGGCACGCCGCACATCATCATGGTCTCACGCGCAGCCGCCTTATCGCCCATTCGGTCGATGCACTCGGGGGCGGGGCCGATGAATACCAAATCGTTGTCAGCGCATGCGCGTGCGAAATCGGAATTCTCGGCCAAGAAGCCATAGCCCGGATGCACAGCCTGGCAACCCGTGGTAGTTGCCGCGGCGATGATGTTCGCCATATTCAAGTACGACTTGCCAGCAGGAGCCGGACCAATGCATACGGCTTCGTCGGCATAGCGAACGGGCAGCGTGTCTTTGTCGGCCGTGGAATATACCGCAACCGTTTTCACTCCCAGCTCGCGAGCAGCGCGCATAATGCGCAACGCCACTTCGCCGCGGTTGGCGACAAGAATTTTATCGAACATGCCTTACGCCCCTTCGCCCGTGACGGCCTGGCCATGCGGCTCAATCCAGAACAGCGGGGTGCCGAACTCGACAGGCTCGGAATCTTCCACGCAAATCTCGCGGATGGTGCCCATCTCGGGAGCGGAAATCTCGTTCATGAGCTTCATGGCTTCAACGATGCACAGCGTCTCACCCGCAGCAACCTCGTCGCCCACCTTCACAAAGGCCGGAGCACCAGGCTGGGGGGCGGCATAGAACGTGCCGACCATGGGGGCGTTCACGCATACCCAATTGGCCGGATGCGCGGCAGCAGCGGGCGCGGCGGCAGGAGCCGCAGCGGGCGCGGCGACCGGGGCAGCGGCGGCAGCGGGAGCCGCAGCAACGGGAGCGGCGGCCGCGGGCACGGAACCAGGCATGCGGACATTGATGCGCATGCCGTCTTCCTCGACGGAAATCTCGCCGACGCCCGACTCTTCAACGACTTTCAGCAGTTCGCGAATCTGGTTGATATCCACGTAATCGTCCTCCTTGGTAAGGCTGGATTCGTTCTCCAGCAAGAATTCAACTTTCTCGGTTGCGCGGTGCTTCGAGAGGAACGTGCGCGCCTCGTTCGGGAACAAGGCATACATGAGCACGTCTTCTTCGCTCTTCGCCAAATCGCCGATTTCCTCGGCGAGCTCGTCGAACGTCGTGGTGTTCAGCGACGCGGGCGAAACATCGGGCGACAGCACTTCGGAATTGCCGACAACCTTCTGATAAATCGCAGGATCGATGGGGCCCGGCGCCTTGCCGTAGTAGCCGCACAGGTAATCTTTCATTTCCTTGGAAACAACGCTCCAGCGCGAGCCGGTAAGCACGTTGAACACGGCCTGCGTGCCAACAATTTGGCTCATAGGCGTCACGAGCGGCGGGAAGCCGACCTCGGCACGCACGCGCGGAATCTCGCGAATAACTTCGTCAAGGCGATCGGTCGCCTTCTGAATCTCAAGCTGGCCCATGAGGTTTGACATCATGCCGCCAGGAATCTGGTGGGAGTACACCTTCATATGAGTGAGCGAAGAGACGCCGCGATTATAGTGGCCGCGCTTGCGCACTTCTTCCCAATACTCGGCAATCTCGAACAGCAGCTCCAAATCATAGCCCGTGTCGTAACGGCTTTCCTGCAGAGCAGCAACGATCGTCTCGACCGCGGGGTGGGAGTTGCCGAACGCAAGCGGCGCGCTCGCGGTGTCGCAAATGGCCGCGCCCGCTTCTGCCGCTTTGATGATATTCATGGGGGCCATGCCGCCAACATAGTGCGTATGCACGTGCACAGGCAGGCCAATTTCGGCGTTGAACGCCTTCACCAGGCGCTCGGTGCGATACGGAGTAAGCAAGCCCGCCATGTCTTTGATGGCGATGGAGTCGGCGCCCAAGTCCTTCAGTTTCTGGGCGTACTCCAAAAAGCCATCGAGCGTATGCACGGGCGATACGGTGTAAGAGATAGCGCCCTCGAACCAGCCGCCGTACGCCTTAATAGCCTCGGCGTTGTCGACGACGTTGCGAATGTCGTTCAGAGCGTCGAACACGCGGAACACCTGAATGCCGTCTTTTTTCGCGCATGCGATGAAACGGTTCACGATGTCCTTGGAATAATGCTTGTAACCTACCAGGTTCTGGCCGCGCGACAGCATGGCCAAATCGGTGTTGGGCATATGCGCCTTGATGGAACGCAGACGCTCCCACGGGTTCTCGTCAAGAAAACGCAGACACGTGTCGAACGTCGCACCGCCCCACGCCTCAACGGCCCAATACCCTACTTTGTCCATCTTCGGCAAGATGGGCAGCATGTCGCCAAGCGACATACGGGTAGCCCACAAGCTCTGCTGGCCGTCGCGAATGGTGGTATCCATCAATTGCAAACCAGGCATGCTTCACCTCTCACTTTCCCTATAAGGCCGCGCACATGCACGGCAGCATGAAAGCGGCCGTCGGATGCGCGCTGCCTCACGCGGACCCGACGCCCGCTTACAAACATATTTACATTCCGAAACCCCCAGAATGACGCCTCTAGTATACCGAGCCTGACGAACGAATTCTCTAGACAAACGGGTATACGGTCGAACTAAGGCGCTCAAGCACTATATCGCGCGATAGTGCCTTTTGTCGAGACGGTAGCAGCCACGTTACACTTTAGAAAAGAAAGAAACATAAAGATCTGCCCAAACAAGCAGCAGCACTTATCAATCCCCCGCAATTCAATGACGGTTCGGAGCGAACGCAACCAAGGCAGGCCGACCGACCCGAACGAGAAGCGCGCCCGAAACTTGTGGACACGAAACGCCTCACGGCTGTGCGAAGCAACATGGGCTAAAGCCCGCCAGCGTAAAACAATTTGCCCAAAAGTGACAAAAGTTGCGAATTCGGGGGCATAAAACCGAGGAGGCTTTTCTGTGCAAACGAGTAACCCCAGGTCACGAATGGTCGATACGGAATCCACGAAAGGCGGTTGGACTCACAACGTCCTATTTCGCCAAAAAAAGGGCCCTTTGAAGCCCCCGAATTCACAACTTTTGTCACTATTTGCACTTTTCTTTTACGCTGGATGATGAGCAATACCTTGAAACTAGGCGCAGCCATGCTTGCGAAGCTCGAACCGCAACCCGAGCGAATCCAATCGCTAAGCCCTTTACGACGCCAAACCAATAAAATGCCCAACAGGCAATATGTCGCGGTGACTGAAAGCCGCCGCGACATATGTTCGACTTGAAACCTTGAGTTTCGCTAATTGCCGGGTTTGGCTAATCGTCGTTCTTCTCGATGCGGCGGCGCGTCTCGTATTCACGCACGAAATGCTCGCTTTCGCCGGTAAGATTCAACCCCTCAAACGATCGATAGGCCTGGGCATCGCTCGCCACTTCGGCGGTTTTCATTTGATTGTAGAAAACGATACACACAACCGCCGCAACCACTGCAGGAATCACGCCATCCACGAATACGCTCGCCAGGGTGTCATCGAATTGGAACACGCCCATATCGAGGCCGAACAGCACGGCGGCAAGCGCAACGAAAATACCGAAGAACCACGCCGCAACCTTGAACTTTGCAACGGGCAAATCGCCAACGAATCGGCCTGTTTGTCCATTCATGGCGAACAGGTAGTCATTGCCCTCCCACGTGGTATGCAGCATCCACACCGGAAGAAGCGCCTGCATGCAACCCGTCATCTGCGTCGTGGAGCGCACGATTCCCGTATCGACGTAATCGTAGCCCGTAATCGTTGCACGCAAATCGTGCTCGAAGGAACGACGCATACGTTCTTCGGCGCGGTTGGAACACACTTTCGAATCTTCGTCATAGCGCTCGGCAACATAGCCCGGCAAATACGCGACCGAGAAAGGTTTCATCTCGTCGAAATCGTACGGCTCGATCGCATCCATGTGCCCGTCGGGCATTTTCGCCGAACCGTCAACGGGAACTCGCTCGAAATCCAAATCACCCGCACGATAGGCCTCGTAGACCGTCGTACGCGTTACTTCCTCATCACCCGAGCGATAGGTGCGCTCATTGCGGCACTCAAACGTGCCGCTTCCTTCAACCGAACCATCGTAAAGCCAGAACGGCACATATACGCCCTGGATATGCTCGACTTTGTTCGCGGCGATAAATTTCTTTGGCAGGAACCTTTTACCCTTGTAATAGTCATTCAACGCAGCAACTGCAGCGTCTTTGTCGAGCTTGAACGGCACCACACCATCGGGGCGTGCCATGTCGACGAACGCGCCCGGGGCCAGCGCGGGGTTGCCGCAATATGGGCATTCCGAAACCGCAGTCGTTGCATCGCACGTAATCTCCGCGCCGCACGACGAGCATGTCATCGACCGCAAACCGTCGCGCTCGCCTTCGTTCCACGAGGCGCGCGAGAGAAACGACGCAATGACCTCATCGCCCTCGCTTGCGTGGCCGCTTGTCGCGGCAGCGGCATTCAACACATCCTCGGTCAAGGCCACCGCTACGCCGTCGGTTGCGCCCATGGCCTCAAACGCGCTCATCTCGCCGGAAGCCGCACGCTCGGCTGCGGCCACCGCCGACGCATCGGCCTTAGACTGCTTGGCAGCATAGTGCGCCTCAATTTGCGCAACTTCAAAAGAACTTTCACAGTAGTCGCAGACCATGAGGCCTTTCGACTCAGAAAAATGCAGGGGTCCACCACATGCGGGGCATTGGTAGTTCACCGATTCGACAGCCATGAGAACTCCTTTCTCGCCTCGAAAACAGGGTCGCGCAAAACGCCTCACCCCATCACTCCCCGTTGGCCCAAAATAAGCCCCCGACACGACCCACTCGACCCAAAGTCGCCCCGTAAGCAGCAGCGCATCTACGCCTACCGAAAAACGAGCCAGCTGCAATATGAGTCCAAGCAAAACGAAAGGAGCTTGCGGCCATTCGGCCACAAGCTCCTTCGATTCGATATTCAATTGGCGTTGCACAATCGGCTATTTGCCCGCATCAGCCTCGACGCGTACGAAGGACATAGCGTCACCGCCCGCTTCCAGCGTGATGGTGTCGTCAGCAAGCTTGCCGGTCGTGGTATCGCCGTCGATGGTCACATCGAGCTCAGTCGCGCTCTTCGGCTCCCAAGAAACGTCCATAGCCTCGTCGAACATGACGAGCGAACCGGTGCCGTCTTCATTGAGCGTGAGGGTCACCGTCATACCGAAGCTCTCCATGAACGCGATGTCGTCTTCGCTCATCGCCTCGCCATTTTCGGTCATGCCGGAAAGTTTCCAATCGCCCGTGAAGTTCTTGGTGTAGTCGGCGCCATCACCGCCACCGCAGCCAACAAGGCCCAGGCACAGCGCGAATACGGCGGCAATTGCGATTGCGATTTTCGTGGTACGTTTCATTGTTCCACTTCCTTTCTTGGGTTCCTCCCCTTGTAGCTTATGCACCCATGGCGCCGCCACAGTATTCGCAGCGCCCAGAAGCATCCGGCGTGGTGGTGGCCCCGCAGAAGGGGCACGTGCGTGCAACCTTGGGAGCCGAAGCGGCAGCGGCGGCTTCGCGCGTGGTCTCGCGAAGCTCGGTGAGCGCGGCTCGAATTTCGTTCGCCTGTCGCTCGGCCTCGCGATATTCGACCGAATTGCGCTCCTCGATACGCGACCCGTTCACCTTGAACGTAATGCTGTCGTAATACGGCACATTCACGTGGATGGTGAGATACATGTCGTAATCGACGTCGTAACGCGGCGGATCGTAATCGTGCTCTTCGCCGTCGGAATCTTTCCAATGCAGCTCGGTACGCGACTCACGAATCTCGGTATCGCAGCCGGTGACCTGCGAAAAATCGAGCACGTCGGGGTTCGCCTCGCGCCAGCGCGAGCTGCGCGTCACGATGAAGCGGCCGGCATCCTCGTCGAGAATCACCTTCATGTCGTTGCCAAGCGTGCGCGTAGGGTTGAACTGCGCAACGCGCTGCTGGTTGGCCTCGCGCCAGTCGAGCTGCTCGCGAATCTGATCGACCGTAGAGCGGCGGCGATCAGAAAACCGCGGCGAAAGCTTCGACGCGCATTCCTTGCAAAGGTTGCCGTCTTCAAGCTTCTTGTTGCCCAAAAGGCCAATCTCGCCGCCGCAGATGTCGCAGTTCTTCTTCTCGAACATCTTTCCGAAAAGTCCCATCGGAAGCCTCCCATCACTCGTGTTGGCAGATTCAATGTCGTTCTTTCTGATTTCATGATGCCCCGCATCGCACGCAGAAAGAAGTGCCCCGCGGCCCAAGGAAGGCGGCGGGGCATGGACGTTTGTCTCTAAGGTTGGGTCAATTATGCGATGGACGCGCGCCCGCTTCGGCACATTGCGGAACCGAACGCGAAGAACATGCAGTTGAACAGGTATTTCTCAAGTGCCGTGGCGGCTATTCCCCATTGGCGCCCTTCGTCATGCTCGGAACGATGAGGCCCGTCGATACGGCATGCACCGCAAGGCGCAAGATGTTGTCGTATCCGGTTTTGGCGAGAATCTCGGAAATATGGCGCTTCACGGTTCCCTCGCTCAAATACAACTCAGTGGCAATTTCCTTGCGCGTCTTCGTTTCGCACACCAAACGCAAAATCGCAAGCTCGGTATCGGTGAGCTGCGCCGCGTCGGAGAAAATGCTTTGCTGCGCCAAGGGAAAAGTGGAATACCCCTCGACCGTTGAGCGAATGATGCCCAAAAGCTCGGTGGTACCTACATTTTTATAGACGAAGCTGTCAACGCCCGCCGTGCGCGCCTGCTCAACGAACGTGATTTCGGGCATGCCCGTCATGATCACGACTTTCACCTCGGGGTGCGCTTCCTTGATCTTGCGCGCCGCGACGATGCCGCTCGAGTCGTTTTCGGTGCACACATCGAGCAGCGCGCAAGTCGCGCCGCTGCGTTCAAGGGCCTCCAGGGCTTCGGCGGCGTCGCCCAGCGAAGCAACCACTTCCATATCGCTTTGCGTATTTATGGTGCACGCGAGCGAATCGCGCAACATGGCTTGGTCCTCGACAATCATGAGCCTGATCATGACAACTCCTTCTCGTAGACGGCGCGAACGCTTGGCGCATGCGCGCTTTCGGGGCGCTCCAGGTGAACCTCGATAGTGAACGGATCATTTGAGGAAACGTCGAACGTGCCGCCGATGGCTTCCGCCGCGCGACGCATGCCAGGAATGCCGCAACCCATGCGCAAATTCGCCGGCGCGGGCATGCCGTCGTTCACGACGCGCAGCAACGTCACATTGCCAATGCGGGAAATATTCACGTCCACATGCTTTGCCTGAGCATGCTTCGCCGCGTTAGTGGCAGCCTCTCGCACGATATTCACGAAAACGCTCGCGGCATCATCGTCTTCCGGCAACGAGCCCTTCACGCATACCTCAATGCCGATGAGCGCGAAGGCGCCCACGATGGAATCGAGCTGCGATGCGCGATCGGGCGTTTCCGGTTCAGACAAATCGTCGACAATGCTGCCAGCGAGGCGCTTTACCTCGCCCAACGCTTCAGGCGTGGGATTTTCCGCCTCAAGGAAGCGATGCAGAATAGAGAGCCTCTGGCCAATGGTATCGTGCACGCGTGCTTTCATGCGAACAATGGCCTCGTCCTGAGCGACGCTTTGCACATGCGCAAGCGATTCGCGCAGCTCATCGTTCGCCATTCGAAGCAGGCCATTCGCCTCTTCAAGCTCTCTGTTCAAGGCCTCCTCACCCGTCACGTCGACAGCGACCAAACGGCGGCACCTCACACCACGCAAGCTCACCTTGTCGCGCATAAACAGGCATGTTTTATCCGGCGAAACCTCGAGTCGAATGCCCTCGGGCAGCACCTTGCCACTCTTTTCGCGCGCCATATCGCCAAGGTCGGCCCATAAACCACTCGTCTCGGAAAGATCGGTAGCGAAGCCGAGCGAAGCCAAATCGGCGCGCATGGCATCGTTCATGTACTGGATGCGGCCATTTCCATTCGCCCACACCAAGCCTTCAGGCAAATTATCGAGCGCGCCGATGAGCGAAAGCTGCGTGATCGAATCGGATACATGGCGAATATCGAGCACGAGGCCGGCGCTCGTTCGGAAGAGGAAAAACGCGGCGTCGAGAATGAAGAGGTACACGCAATTGTCGCCCAAAAGGGAAATAATGGGCGGCGTGCACAACGCGATAAGAACGATTTCCAACGTCATAACAGGCCTGCGCTTCGCAATCGCGAGAGCCAAGCCGAACGCAGCTATCGCGAGGTTCACCCACAAAAGCGCGTCGAGCGGAAACGCATAGGGACGAAACTGCGCCAGCAAAACGACGAACCCTCGCGAAGCCGAATTCGCCGTGCAGCAGGCGAGCACGAGATGCACGTCGATCAGCATCTCGTAGGCGAAAATCACCCTGGCAGGCGACACTTCACGCCGCGTAGCGATAAACAATGCATGCACCGCTTGCGTGAAAGCGGCAAGGAAAAACACCGACAGGAGCGCGAGCAGCACAACGAGGGGCATATGCGAAAGAACGCCCATTATTTGCCCCCTTTCGTCGAAAGGGGGACATACGCGACAAGCGACGCCGACGAAGAATCGGTCTCGATGGAATATTCAACCCTATGCTTTTCGAGGCTGGCACGCAGTTCGTCAAACGTGGCAGCCATGCGCTCGCTTTCAGCATCGCTCGAGTCGAGCATTGCGCGCAGCTGGACGCGCCGCTCATCTTGCTGGACGAACAGCATGAGTACGGCATCGCTGGCCGCGTTCGCGACGGTCGCGAAATCGTACAGGCAATCATAGAGCACGCTTACTACCGAAGCCGGCAGAGGAGTATTGGTTTGCACGAGCGCCGCGCATTCAACGCCGATCGAGCGCAAATCGGCCGCCGTTTCGTTGAACACAAGCTGCAATCGCTCGCGATTGAATTCGGGGTCGCTTTTCTCGGCAAGAACGAGCGCACCCTTACGCTTGCAGTAGGCGACGAGCAGCTTGACCTCAACAAGCATTTCGCGGCGACGCGCAATGGAATCTGGGTCATTGGAGTCGGGAAGGCTATCGAGCAGCATCTGGATACGGCGCGTTTTACTTTCGAGGGACTTCTCGATTTCGACGAACAGCTCGCGCTCGCTGCGCAATCGCCACATCTCGTGCTGCACCTCGGCCTCGCGCTCAAGCACGGCATTGCTGCGCCGCAAGCGCTCCTGCGTTGCAGCAAGCGCCTCGCGGCGCTCATCGATCGCCGCGACGTCTTCGGCCAAAACAGCACGGCCGCCGCTCACGGGGTAAACCTTGAACAACGTATGCGGCGCCCCTGTCGTGCGAAACGCCCACGACTCGCCGAGCCCCTTATCCGCCGTTTTCAGGGTGTCCGCCGCAGCTTGGGGCATAGGCTGCGCCATTTCGGTTTGGAAAACCGTATCGCCATTTGCCTCGAGCACCTTCAAATCGAAGGGCAGCTTGGAAAACGCCAGGGTATACCACGCATACGACGGGAAGAAGCCCAAATCGAGCGTGAGTTCTATGGCCACCATGGCCAAAATGCAATAGGTAAGCGCGACGTTCGACGTCAGCGTCGCAACATGGCGGAGCGTAAACATTACACCGTAAACAACACCAACGCCCACGATAACGCCAATAGGGAAAAGCATACTGCGAAGGCTTCTGCGCGCAGAAAGGAGCAGCGTGGCGAAAAATATTACGAACAGCACGATATACCAGGCCACGAGCACGTAGTAGCCAAAAGCGTAGCGATAGTTGCCACCCCAATCGGGGTCGGCGAAATCAAAGGCGAATATGAAATGGTGCACGTTGTTCGTAAGCACGGCGAACACGGCGAACGCCGATATCGCCACGATAACGCGCCGCACGCAACGCACCCAAGCCACTTCATCGAGCGAGGCGGCGCGCATCGCGCACAGCACGCACAACGTTGGGATCGCCGTCATGGGAATGTAGTAGCAATACCACAGCAGGGCGGTAGCCAAATCGCCGCGAATTGGGTATTTCAGCAACACGACAAGCATCCAGAATGCGACAAGAGCCGCCACGCCCACGAGCCAGCGGCGGATTTTCGCATCGGAGCATCGAATATACATCGAGAAGCCCCATGCCGCAGAAAGGGGGCCGAGCGCGATCATGTAGCCGGCGGTAGCCGATGGTCCCTTCGACGGGCCCGACGGGGTCGGCCGCCCAAGCGAATCGAACTCGAGCAGCGCGACAATCGCACACGCAAAAACGCACGCAACTACGCCCGCGATAACGAGCACCTTCCGCTTCGATATGTTGGCCATGCGCAGCATAGCTCCAGTATAAACGCTCGCGCTTTTTCGTTTTGGGTCGACTGGCTCATGTTGCCCTCGCGATTTGGGCCGACTGGGCATGTCGTGACGCGGCGTTTTGAGAGATTCTTCAGGCATAACGAGACGCAGCGCGCAGGGTGCCCTATCGCACACGCAACCGCGCAAAACGCTTCGATTTCCCGACCTCGAGAAAGGAAGAACCATGGGTTTGTTGAAAGCCGGCATCGGCGCCGCAGGCGGCGTGCTCGCCGATTCGTGGCGTGAGTATTTCTACTGCGACGCGCTTGACGCCAACACGTTGGTGGCGAAGGGCCAGAAGCGCACGAGCGACAAGGGCCGCAGCTCGAACACGCGAGGCGAAAGCAACATCATTTCCGACGGTTCGATCATCGCGGTCAATGAAGGCCAGTTCATGATAATCGTCGAGCAGGGCGCGATCGTCGAAGCGTGCGGAGAAGCGGGCGAGTTCGTTTTCGACAAGTCGACCGAACCCAGCCTGTTCTTCGGCGAAGCGAGCCTCGGCGATAGGCTCATGGCGTCGTTTGAGCGCGTGGGCACCCGCTTCACGTTCGGCGGCGACACGGGCAAAGACCAGCGCGTATACTTCTTCAACACGAAGGAAATCATGGGCAACAAATATGGCACCGCCTCGCCCGTGCCCTTCCGCGTCGTCGACAACAACATCGGCTTAGACGTCGACATCTCGGTTCGCTGCAACGGCGAATACTCGTACAAGATCGTCGACCCGCTCATGTTCTACAAGAACGTGTGCGGCAACGTCGAGGAGCCTTACACGCGCGACAAGATCGACTCGCAGCTGAAAAGCGAGCTACTCACGGCGCTTCAGCCCGCATTCGCGAAAATTTCGGCTATGGGCGTTCGCTATTCTGCGGTGCCCGCGCACACCACCGATGTGGCGAAAGCCCTCAACGAGGTGCTTTCCCAGGAATGGACCGATTTGCGCGGCATTCAGGTCGCGTCGTTCGGCGTGAATTCCATTGCCGCGTCGCCCGAAGACGAGGCGATGATCAAAGAGCTGCAGAAGGCCGCGGTTATGCGCGATCCCAGCATGGCGGCCGCGAACCTGGCAGCATCGCAGGCCGACGCGATGCGCATGGCTGCGAGCAACGAAAACGGAGCCATGATGGGCTTCATGGGCATGGGCATGGCGAACGCCGTGGGCGGCATGAACCCGCAGGGCCTCTATGGCATGGGCGCGGGCAATGTGCCTCCGCAGAACCAGTATGCAACCGCGCCTGGCGGCGGGTTCGCCCAGCCTCAAGCGCAAACGCCCGGCGCCGCGATGGGCGTTGGCGCCGCCCCCGCTCCTACTCCTGCTCCTGCCCCCGCGCCTGCAGGAGATACGTGGACGTGTTCGTGCGGCGTTCAGAACACCGGCAAGTTCTGCGGCAATTGCGGCTCGCCGAAGCCCGCGCCGACCGGCCCCTGGACATGCTCATGCGGCATGCAGAACACCGGCAACTTCTGCGGAAACTGCGGGTCCAAGCGACCGTAGCGCACCCAACGGCTGCGACCCATGCGGGGTCGCGGCCGTTTTTATTTGATGTCACCTGCAAGAACGACAAAACAAAAGGCTCGCAACTAGCACGGTTGCGAGCCTTCTTTATACGAATTGAGAAGAGCGCTTTGCTCGGTACGCGAGCCACAATCGAAGGCCAAACTGGCCGTTAGATTGCCGCGCAGCGTCAGGACGCCCCACATGAAAAAACGCCGTTCGCTAGAACGGCGCTTTCGCGATTACATACGCTTGATGAAACGACCGTCGCGCGTGTCGATCTGCAGCACGTCGCCAACCTCAACGAACATGGGGACCTTCACCTCGGCGCCCGTCTCGAGCGTCGCGGGCTTGGTGGAACCCTGAACGGTGTCGCCCTTGAAGCCGGGCTCGGTTTCGGTGACTTCGAGCTCAACGAACATCTTGGGCTCGACGCCAAGCAGCTCGCCATCGGCGTACTCGAGCGTGGCGGTGTCGTTTTCCTTGAGCCACTGAGCGGTGTCGCCCACGTGGTCGGCGGGCAGGGAAATCTGGTCGAAGCTCACGGGATCCATGAAGTAGAAATCGGAACCGTCGTTGTAGAGATACTGCATTTCGCGCTGCTCAAGACGAACGGTGTCGAACTTCACACCGGAGTTGACGGTATCGGAAAGCACGCGACCGGTTTTGATGTCGCGCATCTTCATGCGAACGAACGCGCCGCCCTTGCCAGGCTTAACATGCTGGAATTCGGTAATGATGCACATTTTGCCGTTATAGACGATGCACATGCCGTTCTTGAAGTCGGCAGTAGAAACAGTTGCCATCGAGAATCCTTCCTTTTTAATGAAACTATCAGATTATAACCAGTTCATGCGTCGATTTAGTGAAGACTTCAAAACCGTCTTCGGTGACGACGCCAAAATCTTCCAAGCGACAGCCAATTTCGCCAGGCAAATACACGCCAGGCTCGACCGTGACGACATTGCCAACCTCGAGCGGAGTTTCATTGCGCGGCGAAAGCACGGGGAGCTCATGAATATCGATGCCCACGCCATGGCCTAGGCCGTGACCCATCTTGCCCGCGAAGCCATTATGGGCGAGCACGTCTTCGGCCAAATGATGCATGGCCGCGCCCGTACGACCTGGACGAATCATGGCCTCCACGGCTTCGTTCGCTTCGCGCACGGCAGCGAACACCTCGCGCGCGAGCGGCGTGGCCTCGCCGACGCACACGGTACGTGTCATATCGGAGCAATAGCCACCCTTGCGCGCGCCGAAATCCATGACCACCATGTCGCCCGCCTGCAAACGGCGCTCGCCCGCAATGCTATGCGGGGCGGCGCCATTCGGGCCGCTCGCGACGATAGAATCGAACGCCAAGCCCTCAGCGCCGAGGCGGCGCATGGTTTCCTCGAGCTCGCGCTTCACCTCAAGCTCGGTCATGCCTTCGCTCATAAACTCAACGATGTGCTCGAACGCCGCATCGGTGATGGCCTGAGCGGCGCGCATGGCCGAAAGCTCGCGCTCATCTTTCACTGCGCGCATCTTTTTCACGAAACCATCGGTCTCGGCAAAGCGAGGCTTCCACTTCGCCTCGCTAAATGCCCGTTCGAGCTCGCGGAATTCGCGCAGCTCAATCGAGTCCTCGATGCCCATGGCGCATACGTTTTCGCCCTCGGGTGTGCCCGCTACCGCATGGAATGCCGCGAATTTCCTCGCAACCCAGGCAGCATGGGCGCCGCCGCATGCGTCAACGATCCACGGCGTATGCCGCGATGCGCGATCGCATGCATCGGCATAGCGGGAATCGGTATGCACGAAGGCCTTCTTCGGCGTCACAAACGCCAAATGAGCCGGTTCGTCGTCAAAGACGCCTTCAAATTCAGTGAGCCATTGCACATTGGAAATATCGCGGCAATAAAAATCGTCGATGCCGCATGCCGACATGTTCTCGCGCATGCGTTCAAGCCTTGAGTTCGCCATTTTGGGGCTTTCTCCCTTTCTTGATTTAATTGGCGGGCGGCGTCGCGCCGCGCTGGTCATTTTGCCGATTGTTCGAGGCGCGCATCTTGCCTCGCCCGCGGCTTCCTCGCCGGCGACGGTGCTTAGGCGCACCAGAACCATTCTGCTTCTTTTCTGCCGCGCCTTGCCCGCTCGCGGGCGCATGCGCAACGTGTTTCTTTGACGAGGCTACGTTTTCCCTGGAAGCTCTTGCAGCCTTTTGGCCCTTGTGCGAAGCATTTGAGCGCTCCGCCGCCGAACGTGGCCTTCCGCTCTTCGAATGCCGATGTTTTTTATGGCGCTTAAGGGAGTCGGCCTCGATTTTCTTCGCGACGGCATCTTCGGAATCGGGCGTATAGACGCCCGCACGCGCGAGCACCTTCGCTACAAAGCCCGCAACCGAGCCCGTAGAACGGCCCTGCACATTAATCTTCGCGCGCGCAACCTCCTCGTAAAGAGGCTTGCGCTGCTCCCAAAGGCCCTCAATGTCGCAATCGTGCGCAAGCAGCGGGCGCGTGCTCAGATTATGAATGCGCCCCAAAGAAGTCGCCTCGCTCGATTCGAGCATCACGGCGAACCCGCGGCGCTTCAGAAGCTCTCGGCTCTTATCGTAAGCAACGATGCCTTCGCCACACGAGATAAGAGAAGGCCCCATATTCGCGCATTCGACAAGGGCTTCGTACTCGAGTTCACGCAGCGCATCTTCGCCAAGTTCGCCAAACAGCTCCGCCGCCGACTTGCCGTGTTTTCGCTCAAGGAAGGCGTCCACATCGACACAGGCCACGCCCATGTCGCGCGCCATGCGGCGGGCAACCGTGGTTTTGCCCACGCCCATGAAGCCCACCAGGAAGACATTTTTCTTTAGCGTACCCACAAACGTCACCGAGCCGCGAGTCTCAAACGACGCATATAGGCATCGTATGACGAATGGATATCGGACATCGCCACTCCACCAAAGCGTTCTTGATACGCACTCGCCAACGCAAACGCGATTTCCGCTTCAATCGCCACCGCAACGCCGCCCACCAAACAAGGCGAGTATGCGGCGGAAGAGCTTTCAGCATCGGAAAGCGTCTCAAGATCGATGCTCTTTTGGGGCGCGCGAAGAGAAGCGCTCGGAGCCACGCCCACGCGCATGACAACAGACGCTCCCGTAGTAAGACCGCCTTCGATGCCTCCCAACATGTTCGTGGTATGAGCAAAGCCATGCGCGCCAAGCACAGCCGAATCGTATACGGCAGAACCGCGGCGGCGCATCATGTCGCACGCCGAGCCGAACGACACGCTTACCACGTCGCGAGCAGAAAAAGCCGCCTTCGACAGGCGGGCCATCATGCCGCCGCCGCGATACGACCCCAAGGCGGGAGCAACGCCGTGTATCGCCACGGCGACCTCGCCGCCAAGCGTGTCGCCCACCGCGCACGCCGCAGCGATTTCTTCTTCCATGGCTCGAGAAGCTTGCGCCGATGGACAACGGACGGGAGAAGACTCGATTTCAAGAGGGGTATAGCGCAGGGTCTCGAAATCGATTGGCTGCTCGCGCATGGCAGCCGCGCCAATACGCGTGACGTAGGATTGGATTTCAACGCCGAATTCGGCCAAGAATTCACGCGCCACCGCCGATGCGGCGATAAGCGCAGCCTGCGAACGTGCCGAAGAGCCCTCGACGATGGATCGGCAATCATTGGCATCGGTCGCCAAAAGACCCGCCAAATCAGCCGAACCAGGACGTGGAACGGCGGCTTGGCCAGGCGCTTCGTCTTCAAGAGACGCTCGATATGCCGCATTGTCGACAACGAGCGACAAAGGCGAACCCGTTGTGCGGCCATCCGCTGAAACGCCCGAAAGAATCGCGGCGCAATCGACCTCACGTCGCTCGCCACATGAGCAACCGTGCGACCATCGGTCCAAATCGGCTTGGATTGAAGCAGCCTGAAGGCGCAGGCCGGCCGGAACGTCGTCAACAATGGCAACCAAGCTTGCGCCACGCAACTCCCCTGCGGTCATGTACTTCATGGTTGCTCCCAACGTGCAACGTATCTCATCTTTCGCAAAAGATTCTAGCACGTGACAGAGAGACACTTTAGCGCAGCGGAATTTGGCGCGAAAACATCGCGCATATGGTAAAAATGGCCACCTTGCGGCGGCCATCGATGCATTATTTCTCTGGGTGCATATTCTTCATGAACAGCGCTTCCACATGGCGCAAAAGCAACGTGTGCTTCAGATCAACCGAAACGAGCGGCTCGACCATATACACCGGCATGTGCATGAAATGCCCACCCCACACATCGGTTATGAGCTGATCGCCAATGCACAAGGTCTCGCGGCAACGCGCGCCCATCTTACGCAGCGCAAGAGCATACGCAAACGGCAGCGGCTTAATCGCGTGCGACACAATGGGCAGCCCCAAACGCTGCGCCCACTCATGCGCGCCATGGTGCCAATTGTTGGTGAGAATGCACACGCGAACGCCCGCGGCCGAAAGCGCCTTGAGCCATGCGCGAATGTCGTCGGGAACCTGATGGGTATCGCGCGGCAGAAGCGTGTTGTCCAAATCGATGAGCACGCATTTCACGCCACAGGACACGATATCGCGCTCAATATCGATTTGCGTCACGCGCGTAAAGAATCTATCAGGAGTAAACGGCATTGAATCCCCTCGTCAATCAATAGGTGGCGAAAAACTGGGCGCATATTTTGCGTTCACCATACCAGAAAAGGCCGCTGCGAGCGCCAGAAGCCGGCTCGCCCAGCGAGTCAAACGCCCAATCGTCAAAATGCACCACGCTGCGCCCAAAAAGACAATCAGGGCCGGCATCGAACGCGATGTCGGCCCGCTTCTCGAATCAACGCCCATAGAGGGCGAAGCTTCGTTTACTGAAGATGCTCGGCGATTGCCTGCTGATGCTCTTCATACGTGCGGCTGAATTGATACTGCAGCTTTCCGGAATCGTCGTTCCAGAAAATGAAGTAGTAATAACCGTCGTAATCGCTTGCGGGAGCGCACACGGCCTGCAAACAATCAAGGCTCGGTGAGCAAATGGGCGTCGGGGGCAAGCCGGGATTGGAATACGTGGAATACGGCGTTGCGGCCTGCACCTCTTGGGCAGACGGGTCATGGCCGACCTCGTAAGCAGTCGTGGCGTCCGATTGCAGATACCCATTCGTCTCGCTGTTGCTCGAAGACAGGCGATTGTAGAACACGGCGGCAACCTGCGCGCGAATCTGCTCGTCACCGCTCGATTCCTTCTCGACGATTGACGCAAGGTTCACCGCATCGTAGATCGAAAGGCCGCGGCTTTGCGCATACGACCAATCCAAACCCGCGGTCTCGGTACGGAACTGGTTGAGCATGGCGCGAATAAGCGAGTCAGCCGTATCGGTCTCGCTTACCGAATAGGTCTTCGGGAACAGGAAACCCTCGAGCGAATTCGTGCCCGCATCGGCCAAGAAATCGTAGTCGGAAGCGTACACGCTCGCATCGGAAGCGGCGTTGGTGAATTCATCGGCACTCACCCTGCCGCCCGTGGCCGCATCGACCGCCGCAGCAATATCAGAGAGTTTATAGCCTTCGGGGATAGCCATTGCAACAGTGCCGAAATCGCCCGAAGCAACCGCCTTCACCACGTCGTCGAGCGTCATGCCGCTCGAAAACGTGTAGGTACCAGCCTGGAATTTGCTATCAAGCCCCATCGTTTTGGCGCGCGACAAAAACGCCTTGGAGTCGGGAACCACGCCCGCGCTCTGCAGAATAGAAGCGGTATCGTTTGCGGAAGAGCCGTCGGGAATGGTTGCGGAAACAGTCGATTGAACCACGACGGCAGACCCATCGACGTTATCGCCTGAACAACTTTTCAAGGCGGCGGAAACGCCGAATACCAGAGCAAGCACCACAACAATGGCGAGCACAATGCCGACAATGACGGGGCCTTTGCTCTTGCGCGGACGAATATGCGACGTATCGTAGGTGCGGAATTGGCGCTCGCCCTGAGCGTGCACCATACGCGCACGATGGTTGGGGTGGTTCGAGTACGTAACCTGTCTACGGGGCATACTGTTTTTCTCCCTTAACTCGCGCAACGCGCGAGACGCGTCTTTACACCTGAGAATCAAGCCAGACCTGCAAGAACAAGCTGGCAGCAATCATGTCTACTTTACCGCGCATGGCGCGTTCATCCAAACCTTCTTCTCGCAAAATACGCTTTGCCTCGCGAGAACTCAGGCGTTCATCACAAAAAAACAACGGCAAGCCGCACGCCTTCGCGATTTTTTGCGCTTTCTCGCGAATCGATGCCGCCTGCGGCCCCTCTTCGCCGGCCATGGTCATAGGAAGACCGCTCACCAGCTGTTCGATTTCCCAATCCTCAACAATGCGACGGAATTCAGCGCCGTGGTTGAGCACCACATCGGCAGGGAGCACCTTAAGGGGCGTGGCGATTTTGCCCGCCGAGTCGGAAACCGCGAGACCAACGCGGACCTCGCCGATATCAAGCGCCAATGTACGCATATATGTCCTTTCTTTGCCGCCGCCCTCGCTATGACGGGCGCGCTTCCGCTTCGGTCAAGTCCTGGCTCGCACGAACAGCACATTAAGTGCTGTTCGGCTCGTGCGGAATCTATCGGAAGCGCGCCCGCCATAGCGAGGGCAGTGCCGTCAAGGCACGTCCTGAAAATACGCAAGAACGCAAGCAGCCTTCGCCCTCGGCCGCCGAAGCCGCACGCAGCCGTCTGAGTTCAAATTTGCCCTTTATTTAAAAAGTTAAACGAAGCCAGGCGAGCGCGTAGTGAGCGAAGCGAACGGTAGCGAGCCGTGGCTGCGTGAGGCTTCGGCGGCCGAGGGCGAAGGCGGGCAGGCGTGACCAACTTACGAAAAAGCCCCGCGAACGGGGCTTTCTTCAAACTATTTTGCAAGAAGCTCGCGCGCGGCGTCGAGCGCGGCATCAATACCGGCTGCATCTTTGCCGCCAGCCTGAGCCATGGTCGGCTTGCCGCCGCCACCGCCCTTGATGTTGCCCGCGATAGCCTTGATCACGTTGCCGGCGTTAAAGCCGGCGGCAACGGCTTCATCGGTCGCGGCAGCCATGAGCACGGGCTTGCCGTTATTGATAGTACCAATAACGCACGCGCCAGGCTCGGGCATGCGGCCGCGCAGAATATCCCACGCGTTGCGCAGACCGCCGGCATCCAAGCCGTCGATATGGGCGACAATGAGCGGATAGCCCACGTTCACCATATTCTCGAGATGCTCGGCGATGCTTCCCTCGGCCGCCATCTTCTTGTTGGCCTTACGCTTGGCCTCGAAATCTTTGATGGTGGCGATGTTCGCCGCCGTACGCTCGGAAACGTCGAACAAGGGGACGCGCAGCTCAGCTGCAGTTTCCTTGAGCTCTTCCTCGACCTTGTTCATGTAGGCCAAAGCATCGAAGCTCGTCACAGCCTCGATACGACGCAGATTTGCGCCGACACTGCTCTCAGACACGATTTTCACGAAGCCAATCTCGGCGGTGTTGGCAACGTGGCAGCCGCCGCACAGCTCGCGCGAGAACTCGCCGGCCTCAACGACGCGCACGGTATCGCCGTATTTCTCGCCAAATAGAGCCGTGACGCCCGACTCGCGAGCAGCATCGAGCGAAGTCTCATACGTGCTCATGGGAACGGCGTTCATGATTTGCTCGTTTGCGACGCGCTCGACCTCGGCCAACTGCTCGGGCGTTACGCCTTCGAAGTGGGTGAAGTCGAAACGCAGGCGATCGGGCCCGACGTAGCTGCCAGCCTGCTTCACATGGTCGCCCAGAACCTGGCGCAGCGCTGCATGGAGCAAATGCGTGCAGGTATGGTTGCGCGAAATGCGCTTGCGGCGAAGCTCGTCGACAACTGCACGAACGGTGTCGCCCACATGAAGCTCGCCTTCGACGACTTTCACGTTGTGGCAGGTAAGGCCCTTTTCGGGGGCCTTCGTATCGACGACTTCAGCCTTGAAGCCTTCGCCCTCGATAACGCCGGTGTCGCCCACTTCGCCGCCCATTTCGGCATAGAACGGAGTCAGGCCTAGCACAATTTCGGCGGTATCGCCCGCAG